>JAJPXX010000151.1 GCA_021205225.1 Lachnospiraceae bacterium | reverse complement strand
CCATCATCCCGGTGGAGCCGGATTTTTTCCGGAAATAATACGTATCGCCATCCACGGTCACCCAGCCGGTTTTGCGCACACCTGTCTTAGCTGAAAAATAATAGGTTTTACCGTCGATCGTAAGCAGGCCTTTTTGCATCGCGCCGGAATCCGGGTCAAAATAATAATACTTTCCGCTGATCTTCAGCCATCCGGTCGCCATCCGCCCGGTCGGACTGCTGTTTTTGCGCAGATAATATGTTTCCCCGTCCAGTTCAAGCCAGCCCGTCTTGCGCACACCCGTAGACGGATCGAGATAATACTTTTTCCCGCTCAGGTTCAGCCAGCCCGTCTGCATCACGCCCGTAGATGTTCTGAAATAATAGAATTTTCCGCTGATTTTTACCCAGCCAGTGACGCGATAACCATTGGAATCAACATAGTAGGTATTCCCATTGACCGTCAGCCAGGTACTTGTCGGGATTGATCCGTCCTCCTCTACATACCAGTAATTTGTACCGTCCGTCTGCCAGCCGTTCCCGGATCGGCGCGAGGAAGCTGTCGTTCTCGGCGTAATAATTTTGGAATAATCCTTATAGCTGTAATCCAGATCCACCTTCGTCGAAATACCATTTACCCTGCCGGTCGCGCTGTACTGCCACATAGAAAGCGGCGTAACCGTCGGCGTGGTGGACCAGGCGGCCACCCAGTAATCATACCCGGAAAGGATGCTCATATCCAGAGAATCGGTGAAGTAATTATTGCTGGCATAGATCATCGGATAATATCCGGCGTCCGCGATCACTTCCATGAAAGCGATTGCAATCTTTGAACGCTTCGCCGCTGTCATGCCCGAATACACCGAATCCTCCATATCAATTGCAATCGGATAAGAAATCTTATAGCCGTCAACCAGATCCAGAATGTAATCCGCCGCGTTTCGCGCGTCTGCCACAGTCGTCGCAGTCGCGTAATGATAAATGCCCACATAAATCCCGGCGCTGATTGCTCCCTCGATGTTCGTCTCAAACATCGTATCCGGCGTCGCCACCCCATTTTTGTAGCGGCCGGTCCCAATCATGACAAATTCAATCCCGTCCTCTTTGACCTCCTCCCAGTCAATCACTCCCTGCCACTTCGAAACGTCTATGCCGCAAATGGGCGTCGACGCCAGCACCAGCCGCGGGCTGACAGTAAACAGCAATATAAATAACAGCAGCGTTCCCGCAATTGCTCCCCTGATTTTCATTCACTTACCCTGTCCTTTCTAAAAAAATCGCAACTTTCAGTACCTTCACAGTTACGTTTTCTTACGATTTCCGCAGCAAGTGCGAAAACCGGTACTGAATCGTTACGAAAATCAGCCAGTCTTATCTTTATTATGTTATGAGCGACGAAACAAACCGTGATCGTTCCGGGCATACTTACACATTGTAATAGAAACGCCACAATATCGCAAGATTTTTTTAAGATTTTATTAATTCTTTTTTCCGTTTTAACCTGGACATGGTAGCAGGTGAAAATGAAAACAGGGGCAAAAAAAAGACCCAAAGGCGAACCCTCGGGTCTGTCAGAAAACGCTATAAAATACATTTATATACATACCTCACAGCAAATGTGAGGTACTGTACTGAGTAATTACTATAGTAAACGACGTAAGTCGTTTTACTTTGCGCCAGACACGGGGCTGCCGCATCACGCCTCATGCGTCAGCAGGGACTTCCCGGTCATCTCCTCCGGCTGCTCCATTCCCATCAGCTCGATCAGAGTCGGAACGATGTCCGCGAGACGGCCTCCCTCACGCAGACCAACACCCTCCCCGCAGTTCACGAGAATGAACGGCACCGGGTTCGTCGTGTGCGCAGTGAACGGCTCGCCGGTCTCATAGTCAATGAGCTGCTCCGCGTTTCCGTGGTCTGCACAGATGAACAGCTTGCCATCCATGGACTTTACTGCCTCGACTACCTTGCCCACGCACTCATCCACAGTCTCAATGGCTTTGATCGCCGCGGACAGAACACCGGTATGGCCCACCATATCCGGATTTGCGAAATTCGTAATCACAACATCGTATTTTCCGGAGGTCACCGCGCCAACTACTTTCTCACATACCTCCGGAGCGCTCATCTCCGGCTGCAGGTCATAGGTCGCCACCTTCGGAGACTTCACCAGAATCCGATCCTCGCCCGGATTCGGCGCTTCCACGCCGCCGTTGAAGAAGAATGTCACATGTGCGTATTTTTCAGTCTCCGCGATACGCGCCTGCGTCATATTGTGCGCCGCCAGGTACTCGCCAAATGTATTCGTCACGGAAATCTTCGGGAATGCGACCGTCTTATTCGGAATCGTCACATCGTAATCGGCAAAGCACACATACGTCACATGGACGCGCGGTCCGCGGTCAAATCCGTCAAATTCATCACAGCAGAACGTGCGGGTCAGCTCCCTTGCGCGATCCGGACGGAAGTTGAAGAAAATCACGGAATCCCCGTCCTTCACCGTCGTCACAGGAGCGCCGTCTTTCATCACTACGGTCGGAAGGACAAACTCATCTGTCACATCCTTCTCATAAGACTGCGCCACAGCCTCAACACCGGAGCTGGCCGTCTCGCCTTCGCCGTAAACCAGCGCACGGTAAGCCTTCTCCACGCGATCCCAGCGATTGTCTCTGTCCATCGCGTAATAACGGCCGGATACCACACCGATCTCACCAACGCCGATCTCCTGCATCTTATCGCTCAGCTCCTGCACATAATCCTTTCCGGATGCCGGCGGCGTATCGCGCCCGTCCAGGAAGCAGTGTACATACACCTTTTTCAATCCATAATTTTTCGCCATCTGCAGCAGCGCGTACACATGCGTATTGTGGCTGTGTACACCGCCGTCGGAGAGCAGCCCCCACATATGGAGACTGGAATCGTTCTGCTTCGCATTCTCCATTGCGCGCTTCAGCTCCGGATTCTCAAAAAAATCTCCATCCTGGATCTCCTTTGTAATTCTCGTCAGATCCTGATAAACGACACGTCCGGCGCCCATATTCATGTGGCCGACCTCTGAATTACCCATCTGTCCGTCCGGCAGCCCGACCGAAAGGCCGCTCGCCGCGCCCTGTACAAAGGGGCAGGTCGCCATCAGGTTGTCCATCACAGGGGTCGCAGCCTGCGCGATCGCATTGCCCTCTGTCTTCCCATTCAGTCCATATCCATCCAAAATCATCAAAACGGTTGGTTTTTTCATTCTCAGATTCTCCTTATATCTCATAAACTTGTGCCAAAGCCACAGCATTCTTTCACAGCTGCTGCCTGCTCTTAGGATCTGTTAAAGAATTAATCTTTACATCTGACTTGTCTAAATCTTTCTATGCTGCGTTGTCGTCAATCGACGTACCCCGGTACGCCTCTTTCCTCCGCCTTGCATATAAAGATTTATCCTGCGTCATATGCAAAGTTAATTCTTAACAGCTCCTTACCGTCAGGTGCCCTGGTTCCGGAAATACAGCCTGATAGCCCTTTTCCCAATGGTGAGTATACCACGGGACATCCGGAATTGCAATAAGCGCCGCGCTGCAAATCCATGCAAAATCATAACGTATTTTTCACATTACCCAAGGTCTGGCACCGTCGGCACAGCGTCCGCCGGAATCGGACAGGTATAGCCCTCGCGGGTGCGCTGCTCAAACTCCGCGCGCGCCTCATCCAGGATTCCCGGATTCTCATACAGATCAATCGCGGCCGCCGCGAGCACCTTTCCGGCGTGAAGCGCGGCCTTGTGCCCGATTTCCGTCCGGTCACAGGAGACATTCTGCCAGCTGTGGCCCGGACAGCCATTCGGCCAGGAGGCCACATGAATCTGCGCGGTCGGCGTCAGCCAGCTCACATCCGCCACATCGGTAGATCCAGGTTTAAAGGCATCCCCCTGGTACAGCGGTGCCAGAAAATCATTCATTGCATGTCCGGCTTTTTCCCGCAGTACACGCACCTCTTCCCGCGCAGCCGCGTCGTTTTTGGCCGCTACACCGGGCAGCGCGTCACTGCCTGTGTAGGTCGCTGCCAGCGCGTTGGCATAAGTATGTTCCTCTGCCGTATAGAAGGGAACTCCCAGCTCACGAAAGTTCTCATACAATACCCTTTCCAGCGCAAAATTGCTGACAGTATCAGCCAGGCCGTCAATGAATTTGCGCTCAAAAGCGGTATCGGTCATCAGCGCGGCTCCCTCAGCGATACGGTCGACTCTTTTCTGCAGCTCCACCGCCTCAGATACGTGATTCGAGCGCACCATATAAAGCACACTTGCCCGCGGCTGGACAACATTCGGGCTGCAGCCGCCCGCGTCGGTAATCGCATAATGAATCCGCGCTTTGTCGCTCATATGTTCCCGCAGAAACTGCACACCGATGTTCATCAGCTCCACCGCGTCCAGCGCACTACGCCCCTGTTCCGGCGCACCCGCCGCATGGGAAGCCACGCCGGTGAATTTGTACTGTACCTGAATACAGGAATTGGACGAGCCGGTCGCGACCTCGTTCACATCCTCCGGATGCCAGGTCAGCGCCGCATCCAGTTCTTTCCAGAGACCGTCCCGCGCCATGAACGCCTTCGCCGCACCGCCTTCCTCACCGGGACAGCCATAAAGCGTTACCGTACCGGGATGTCCGGTCTGCTCCAGATAAGCTTTCACGCCCAACGCTGCGGCAAATGCGCCCGCACCGAGCAGATTATGCCCGCATCCGTGGCCGCTTCCGCCCAAAGTGAGTTCCTCACGCGTCAATGCGCCGCCTTTTTGGGAAAGCCCGGAGAGCGCGTCATACTCTGCCAGGATCCCGATATGCGGTCTTCCAATCCCCCAGGACGCGGCAAAGGCCGTCTTGATTCCGCATATGCCGCGTTCCACCTGAAAGCCTTCCTTTTCCAGCGTCTCGCAGTATAATGCGGCAGACTTCCACTCCTTTAGCGACAGCTCCGCGTATTCCCAGATGTGATCTGCCACACTGATTATTTCTTCCGCTTTCGCATCAATGGCCGCAAGCGCGGCTGCCTTCCTTTCCGTCATAGCAAACCTTCCTCCATACAAATCACCGGTTATCAGCTTTTCTTTCTTCCGATCCTGTTTCTTTCCCTGGTAATCAGGCAAAAGCAGACGTTTACAATTTACATCATCGAGTAGGAGGCGGCTTGCCGAATCCTACTCGCCGCGCGGGCTGCGTCCGGCGGCAGCCGGAAAATACCTTACGCAGCCCTGCGCATAAAACTGAAACGTCCGCTTCTGCCGAAATCTCGATTCCGACAACAGGCGGACGCATTGTTCTTATGTTCCTGACGCAGCCACGCGCATCAAAGCACCTTGGCCAGGAAGTCCTGCAGTCTCGGACTCTGGGGACGATCGAAAATATCTGACGGCGTCCCCTGCTCTATGAGCATTCCGTCCGCCATGAAAAGTACACGGTTCCCCACCTCGCGGGCAAAGCCCATCTCATGGGTCACACAGACCATGGTCATACCCTCATTCGCCAGTTCCTTCATAACCTCCAGCACCTCGCCGACCATTTCCGGGTCGAGCGCGGAGGTCGGCTCGTCAAATAACATGACTTCCGGTTCCATCGCCAGTGCGCGTACAATAGCCACACGCTGCTTCTGACCGCCGGAGAGCTGAATCGGGTAGGCGTCCGCACGGTCCTTCAGACCAACGCGGTCAAGCAAAGACAGTGCCATTTCTTTCGCTTTCTCAGGATCCATTTTCTTTACCTTGATCGGAGCAAGGGTCATATTTTCCAGAATTGTCTTATGCGGGAACAGGTTAAAATGCTGAAACACCATGCCCATCTTCTGCCGAAGCCCGTCGATGTCCAGCTTCACCATCTTCCCGGACGCGTCCATGTATTTTTTCTTTGTAATATCGATTCCGTCAAAAATGATAGAACCCTCGGTAGGCGTCTCCAGCAGATTCAGGCTGCGCAGAAAGGTCGACTTACCGGAACCGGACGGCCCGATGACTACCATCACGTCGCCTCTTTGAATATCTACGCTCACACCGTCCAGAGCCTTGATCGCTCCTCCATTATAATGCTTTTTCAGACCGGTTACCCGGATCAGACTATCTCCTGTCGCCACGGCTCATCCTCCTCTCAAAATACGCAATCAGCTTGGATGTCGGGAAACACAGGCAGAAATACAGCACCGTCGCCACAATCAGCGGCTCCGCGATAATAAACGCCGCGCCCTTCACCGCATTGACCGCTGACATGATATCCTGCACGCCAATCGTGTAGGTAATCGCAGATTCCTTGATAATCACGACAAATTCATTCGCGATGGCCGGAAGAATGTTTTTCAATGCCTGCGGCAGAATGATGTAACGCATATTCTGCACCTGCGACATACCAAGAGAGCGCGCCGCCTCTGTCTGTCCGCCGTCAATAGACTGAATACCGGAACGGATGATCTCACACAGATAGGCTCCTGAATTCATGCCCAGAGCTACTACGCCCGGGAAGAAACGGTTAAATTTGATAAAGCCGAACAGCTTAAACGATGGAAGACTGATCGCACTGAACACGACATAATAGATGATGAACACCTGCACCACAACCGGAGTAGAACGCAGGATTTCTACATAGGCAGTCGCCAGAAAATTCAGCGGGTTGAAACGGCTGATCTTCAAAAGCGCACCCTTTGATCTTTCATGCCCGTCGCTTCCAATTCCCAGAAAGCGAAGCGGCCGGACATTGGAAAGGCGCATCAGCGCAAGAATCAGCGCAAGGACAAATCCGATCACAACCGTAAACAACGACATCAGGACTGTCACCGCCACGCCCTGCGCAAACAGCTGCCAGTATGGCACAATTTTCGCAAAATTGCTAAGTTTAAAAAGACTCATGAAAACTCCCTCTTCCCGCGCTGCCGCTGCTCCGGTTTTCCCGGAAAATCAGGGAGTGCGGGTATCTTTTATAAATCTGAACAGTTACAGAAAATATTCTTTGATTTCACAGAAATTGCAGGCGCACACAATTGAGAATTCTGACGCAGCACAGGGGCACCCGTGTGCGGAACAAGGAGCCGCCGCAGTTTGCAATGATGTCAATCTTGCGGGAGCTCCTTGCGTCTTTGCAATTTATATGATTGTAATTTTACTTATTCCGTCTCGGTCTCTTCCTCAATCAGGCCTTCATATTTTTCACCCGTGGCCAGCTCGTTCGCCTCCGCGACAAAGTTGTCCATAGAGCCATCCTCCAGGGCTGCCGCAATTGCTTCATTGACCGCCGCAAGCAGAGTCTCATTGCCCTTGCTGACGCCGATTGCGGAGCCTTCCACATCATACGGAACATCCAGCACGATTACCAGATCCTCGTAGTTCATCGCGTAGCTCTTTGCCACATCGGTCTCAATATAAGCGCCGTCCAGATTCCCGGTCAGCAGGTCAGTAATAATATCTGTCACCTTCGGAAGGGAAACAATATCCGCATCCGGAGAATATTCATTTGCGAGATCAAGCTGAATGGAACCGGTCTGCGCGCCGATCGAATAAGAAGAATTGTTCGTATCCTCCAGGGAAGCAAACAGATCCTCATTTCCCTTTACCGTTACAAAAGACTGACCGCCGTAATAATAAATGTCTGAGAAATCCATAATCGACTCGCGCTCCGGATCCGGAGAAAGTCCCGCCATGCCAAGATCTACGGACTTCGTCTGTAACTCACTGAGCACACCGTCAAAATCTACCGTCACCATTTCCAGCTCCAGTCCCAGATAATCCGCTATGTACCCGGCCAGCGCGATATCAAATCCCGCCAGTGTGGCGTTTCCGTCCTCATCAATCGCATAGAATTCATAAGGCGCGAAATCCGGGCTGGTCGCAACTGTCAGGACTCCGTCTGTCACAGTCTCCGCCGCGGAAAGGTCAACGGAAGACTCTGTCTCCTCCTCCGCGAAAGCCGGCATAGCCATAGACAATGCCATACATGCGGACAGCGCAAGCAATGCAATTCTTTTTTTCATAATGCTCCTCCTTTTCCAACACCGAATGGGTGCCATGAATAATGATAAACAGTAATGTATTTTTATTCATTATAACGAATTTGGAGGATTTCGCAAGCAGAAATTACATCCAGGCGTAATTTCCTTAAGATTTTGGTTCTTATTCACAAAAGGAAGTCTGAAAACACATTCCACCGGATAACACTGCCGCAGCGCAGATCAGGCCTCCTGCCACAAGCGCGTCTGTCGTGCTGCCTGTATGCGGCAGATCATCCAGGTAAAAACAGTATACGGCATACAGTGCGGTAGCTCCTCCAAACGCCAGAAGCTGCCGCAGGGCAAACCCGGTACTCCTTTTCGGCGCCGTCCATTGCGAGTCGCTTTCCGATGGCTGCACTGTCCTGGCAGCAGACTCCCTCACAAAAGGCACATATCCGGTCAAAAGCATCAGCACGCCAAGCAAATCTGCCATACCAAAGAGCATAAAACAGGTTGTCCTTACACTTCCCAGAGCCGGCATCCGCAAGTATTCCAGTGAACACGCCGCCAGCAGTATGACCAGAGCCACCAGCCAGACGCCATATAAAATTCGCGTTTTCTTCATATCCCCATCTCCATTCCATCAGCGAAGCAGCTCTCGCCTGGGCAGTCCATTCGCCGCATCCCACACCACCAGAAGTGTGCCATCCTTCACCTCAATGCTGCTGGCGGCTCCGGTAAACTCATTGCTTACACCGAGCGCCCGGTCGCAGGTCAGCACCGCGTCCTCCAGCTCATATTTCAGACCATGTTCGTATACTCCGCGCGCCTGCTCCCCCTGACAGAAAACCGAGAGCATTCCGCGCGCCTGCTCCGGGAAGAGCAGACAGCCATTTGTAACCGCAGTCAGAACCAGCCCCTGCCCAATCAGCCAGGCCTTAAGTCCCTTCCGCGCCATTCCGGTCAAAAGCTGCAAATTCGCCAGCGTATGGTCCAAACGCCCGCCCATGCCGCCATACAGAAAAAACGTCCGTATCCCCTCTGCCTCTGCGTAAGCGACCGCCAGAGCCATGTCCGTATCGTCCTTAATCGGCGAATGCCGGATCAGATGCCGATGCTCCGGCACGGCTTCCAGGGAATCAAAATCGCCCAGCAGCACATCCGGCTCCATACCCATATTTTTCAGATAGCGGTAGCCGCCGTCCGCCGCAATCAGCAGGTCTCCCTCTCCCGGCACTGCCAGGGTCTCGTCCGCCGTGACCCCACTCTTTTCCCGGAAGCGCCCCAAAAGCGGCTCCATGTGGAATTTTCCGGATGGAAGCACCGTCAAAAAGCCGTCAAATTCTCCGGCGCCTACGATAAAGCATCGTCTGTCCAATGTGTAAGCTCCCTTCTCCGCTGCACTGTCGTCCTGCTCTGAAAAATCCATGTTTCTCCGATACTCTTTGCCTTCGAGCTGTTCCTTCTGCCTTATGCCGCAGCGGATTACCTGTTTTACATATCAATGATATTTCCGTCAATCTCATCCTTTATCTCTTTAATCGTCCTGCCAAATTCTTTGCCAATCTTCTTCAGCCGCCAGGAGGTAAACAGCTCGTTCAGCCCGTCTGCAATCAAAATCACACCCACAATCACGATCGCCGTCGACGCCGCGTCAAACGGGAAAAACAGCATAAAAATCCCCGCCGCAAGAATCACCGCGGAAAGTGCCATATTCACGCCCCACGCGGACACCCCCGCCCTCTTTAACTGTGTGGAGCTTTCAAGACAGTTCACGCCGCCGATAATAACAAACACGCTCAGAATGTAAGTAAGCAGCGTAATGATTGTCCCGGTATGGGTCACGGCAAAAAGGCCGAGAACACATTTGATCACGCCGCCAAACAGGCTTCCGCTCATCAGAAAGCCGTATTCCCGGTCGCTGATATAGCGGATAATATCGCCAATTCCGGAAAGCAGAATCGCGATTCCAGCAATCAGCGCAATCGTACTGCCCGTTCCGCCCGGATTCAGCACAAATAAAATGCCAACCAAGATCGTCAAAATTGCATTTAGCGTAAGATTTACCCGAATTTTCTTAAATAACTCCATACTGCTGCTCCTTTCTCTATTGACATTTGATTCTTTTCTTGATCTGGCGTAACTATTCAGGACAGTACCTCGCACCTGCTGCGAGGTACGTATGAAAACGTATATTTTACAGGAAAAAGTCCCATCGCGCAGCGATTTTAAATGGACTTTTTCCCGTAACTGTGAAGGTACTGAACAGTTACGATCTGGCTTAGTATAGCACGCTCCGCCCTCCTTTTCCACAGACAAATCTGTCCTTTTGTCACAATTTTATGATACAGGGGACAAAAGGTCAGGATTGAAACTCCTTGCCCGCCCTGCGCATCACAAAAAGGAGCCCTCTGCCGAGAACTCCTTTACCGCAAAATACCTTTTCACTTTTTATTGATTCTGTCCTGTATAATTACATTAATCTCCTCCGGAGCCCGGCCGATCGCGAAAGCCAGCTCAGAGTATAAAGCTTCCTCCGCCATCTTAAAATAACGGTCATCCACAGAGGTACTCTTTTTCCCTTCAGAGAGACGTTTCTTTTTTCTCAGGTAAATATTCTTAATGATGCCAACCAGCAGCTCCGGGTCGCAGCTTTTGAGCGCTTCCTTGTATTCCTGCTCACGTAGCTTGTCATTCGCAATCCAGGCCTCGTCAATATCCGGGATCTTCTCAATAACCTGCCATGCCTTCTCTTCGCTCAGCACGCCGCGAATCGATGTACTGTTGGTATCCACAGGAACATACAGCTTCGCGCCCTGATCGGCCTGCGGAATCAGCAGATAATACAATCTGTCTTTCTTCGCGTTCGACATATCCAGATGTACAATGTCCTCCACCCGGCAGACGCCGTTGTTGGCCTTTACCACATAATCTCCTACTGAATACATTCTGTTCACTCCTTTAAACCTTCAAAACCAGACAATCACTGATGCTATTTTACCAGAAAAAAGTGGTTTACGTAAGTTGTTTTTCAGAAAAGAATGCAATTTCAGCATTTTTGCAGGCTTTTCCCGCACAAAATTTATGCAATTCGCGCAGCAGTTCTGGCACAGCTGGTACGTGAGCCGCAGCCTGTCTGTCGTAAACGATGCAAGTCGTTTTACTTTGCGCGGTTACAGAATGGAATTCTCCTCACCCTCCATCGTTTTCAGCTTATGATACATCCACAGGTCGATAGTCACCGCCACGATAAAGGTAACTACAACAGCCGTCGGCATGGAGATCAGGATACCGTAAATTCCGTTTTCTGAACCAAACAGCTGTGTAAATACCCAGGGCAGGATAATGGTGAGCGGAACTGCCAGAACAACCTCTCGCAGCAGGGAGAGCAGCGTGGACTGCACTGGTTTTCCGACCGACTGCAGGAAGATAAAGGATGCCTTGCACACACAGTCCAGAGGAACCGCGCACAGATAAATCCGGAACGCCACCTTCGCGAAATCATAGTAGGTCTGCGAGTAGCTGTTTCCGAACATCTTGATCAGCTGTACCGGGAAAAGTTCAAAAATAAGCAGGAACACCACTCCTACAATAAACTCATAGGTCAGCAGCCGTCTCATCAGCTCGCGGACACGGTCAAACCGGTGCGCGCCATAGTTGAAACCGCTGACCGGAATGCAGCCCGCAGACATTCCGACTACAACCGAGATCATGATCTGGAAGAACTTCATAACGATACCAACAACCGCCATCGGCGTATCGCCGGTGCCTCCTTCTCCAAATTCAGAGAGTGCGCCGTACTTTGAAACCATGTTATTCATCGCCGCCATAGACAGTACCAGGGAAAACTGGCTTAAAAAGCTCGTAAATCCGAGCGGGATAAAGTGTTGGATCAGGGAAGCTTTGAGTTTAAAGCTGATCTTCGAAAGCGTGATTTCCTTCATTTTGCAAAGATAAACAAGCGAAATCACCGCCGTAATCACCTGTCCGGCTACAGTCGCGACCGCCGCGCCCATGACGTCCCACTTCAGAAGAAAAATCGCCACCGGGTCAAGAATAATATTGGCAATCGCACCGGCCAGCGTCGCCGCCATCGCAACCTTCGGGCTGCCGTCCGAACGAATAATCGGGTTCATCGCCTGGCCGAACATATAAAATGGAATACCGATCGCGATCCAGGTAAAGTAACGCTTCGCGTAATTCCTTGTCAGCTCGGAAACCGCGTCCGTAGCGCCAAACATACGGAGAATCGGGGTCATAAAAATCAGGTAAATGAGCATCAGGACAATACCGGAAATGATCGTCAGCACGACTGCATTGCCAACCGTGCGGTGCGCCCGATCCTTATCCCCGCCGCCCAGACTGATGCTTACATAAGAACACGCGCCATCTCCGATCATGGTCGCGATCGCCAGCGCCAGAACAGTCAGCGGAAATACGATTGACGTCGCGCCGTTTCCTTCCGCTCCAACACCCCAGCCGATATAAATCTGATCGACGATATTATAAAGCGCCGCCACCAGCAGCGAAATAATACACGGAATCGCGTAATTCAACATCGTTTTCCCAATCGGGGCAGTCGTCAGATCCAGCTCGCCCGTTTTCTTCTCAGACATAAAAATACCTTCCTTTTCTTTAATTTTTGCTGCATAAAAAAAGAGCGCAAAACCAAAAACCCGGTTTTACGCTCTTTCTAAAAGTTCTCATCTCACTCTGCGATGCAGAACCATATGCCACTCGGTTCAGCCATTATTATAAGAAGAAACATTTCAAAAGTCAAGCTTCCTTTCCGGTAGAAAATGAGTCAGATTTTGAAACTTTCTTCGGTAATTTTGCAATATCGGCACACATAAGAATGCCTGGAATCAGCCCTTCTCCGGTCAATGACCGGTCACCTCTGTCGCGTAAAGGGAACCGCTCGTCGTAGCCTGCGAATAATCAATCGTGGCTGTAATATACAGACCTTCCGTCAGTCCGCTTGAGTTTAACGAGGCATTCGCATAGTTGACCGAATAGGTAACGCCATCATCTCCGGCAATCAGAAGCGTATCCGAAGTCACTGCCGTGATCGTCCCACTCACAATCCCTGTCGAAGATGTTGTTGTATCGGAAGAGGAATCAGAGGAATTGTCCGCTTCCGTACTTCCCGCATTCTCTGTACTCTCCGTCGACGTCGTCTGTGTAGAAGAGATATAAGCCTTTGAAATATAGCCTGTCACCCCGTCTACCGTCACAATATACCAGTTATCCGTCTCACCAGTTACCGTCACAGCCGCTCCGGCAGCTACTGTGCCGGTCGCACTGCTGTCCGTACTCGGCTGAGAACGCAGGTTTACCGCTGTCGTCGTATAAAACGTATAAGATGACCCATATGTAATCTCACTTCCAAGCTCAGCCGTGACCACCGCAGACTCCGTACTCTCTGTCTCATTCTCGTCTTCGTCTTCATCCGCAGTCACAGTCGCTGTCGTCTCAGGCGCCGTGCTCACCAGATAAGCTTTGCTGACATATCCCACGGAACCGCTTACACTGACCCGGAACCACTTCGATGTCTCGCCAGTCACCGTCACGGAGCTGCCCGTCAGCAGGGAACCAATCCGCTCCGCCTCCGTACTCGGATACTCCCGGATATTGACATTCGCCGAAGCATACAGTGTCGTACCAGAAGAATACTCTGTCAGAGAAGACAGCTCCTCGCTCCAGGCGTCCTCCTCGCTCTCTTCTTCTGTCTCAGACTCTGATGTAACATTTTCCACTGTTCCCGGCAGCACACTGAAAATACTGGTGCGATCCAGGACCGTAAAGCTCTCCACCGCATCCTGCACATCGGAAAGCAGCGACAGATCATCCTCTGTCACCGTGCCGCTGACTACATAGGCGGAATCTCCCTCCGCAGATAACAGCGCATAGGTAATCGAATAAGCCCACATACTTGCGGAATAATTGTATTGCACCACATACTCATAAATAACTACCGTAGACGAGCTGCGCTCCTCAAAGCTGAGAACCTCGAACGCATCCTCCTCCGGATACTGGTTTGACAATGTCTCCTCCAGCGCTTCCTGCGACTCCATAACAGAGATGTTCTTCATCGAGTCCTCGTCCGAAGCATGTACAATATTAATCATGGCATCTGATCCGGAAGCAAACACCCGCATCTCATCAATGTCCTGCGTCACTTTCCATGTACTGTCCGGCAATATAATTCGAATCGACACATCCTCGGATATATAGACAACGTCCGTCTCAAAATCGGTTTCTGTCTCGGTTTCCGTCTCCGATTCCGTGTCGGTTTCCGTCTCTGATTCTGTCTCAGACTCCGTCTCACTGTTTTTTTCTAGAAGCTGGCAGCCTGATGTAAATACAGCGATCGCCAAAGCAAATACCAGGCAGATCAGAACTGCTCTCTTTCTTCTGTTTAACATTTTATTCCTCCAATCGGAAATGGGAAATCCTCTTCTCTCACGCAACTGGTATAATTAATATAGATGGCACTGTACCCTGCACAGGAAAAGATTCAAGACCATACCGTGTTATATCATACCACGACCTTCCAACTTCTGCAAGCCACACACTCTTAAATCCGGCAATGTTATCAGAAACGTAAAATTTTCGTAATATCTTTTGGCGGAAATTGGATAGGGGAACGCTCTTCTCCCCTATCCGCCTGCACCGGCCGCGTCCGGCTTTAGCCGGAATAATTCCTTACGCGGCCGTGTGCATAATAAAACGGGAGCCTCTCCTGTGCCCCCGTTTCAATTTCAAACTCTATAACTGTTATGAATCGTAAAATAGAATCCCGCTTTGCAGGATTCACGCGCTGCCGCGCGTCTGCGTAAGCAGACAGTTTCCTCTAGCGCGGCATGTGCATCCCCCGGATCACCTGGCTTTTACAGCTCGTTGCAGATCCGTATGGCCGCATCGGCAAAAATTTTCGCACTCATTACGAGTGTGTCAATCACCATAAACTCATCGTCTCCATGCATATGATTGTCAACGTCTGGCGTCCCGCAGCCAAAAGCCACGCCGCGCTCCAGCCCATGCACGTAGGTACCGCCGCCGGTTGAAAGCGGTTCCCCTTTCACTCCAAAATAGCGCTCATAGCTGTCCAGAAGGATTTTTACAAACTCTGAATCCCCCGGCACGCAATGCGGCTTCGACATCGGCGCATCCTCCATCTCCAGTCCCGCCGCAGCCAGCGCTTCCATAAGCGGCTGCCTGGTATTTTCCTCTGTACAGCCGATCGGCAGACGCGCGTCAAATGTCCCGCTTAAATGTCCCGGCGTATAATCCAGAACACTGAAGCACAGCGTCACAGCGCCGGAATTCGCATCCTCGCGGTATACGCCGGCGGTTCTGCCGCAGGTGTCCTCATAGGGGAAAAGCCTTTCCAGCGCCAGAAGCGCGGCCGTGCCTGCGTCCAGTCCCGTTTCGCGGAAAAGTCCCCCAAACAGCTTTGACACCAGACGCAGCGACGCGGTCAGAGCGTTCTTCCCTTCCTGTGGAGTCGAAGCGTGCGCGGCAGCACCGCGGGCGTCAATTTTAAAAATATTTCCCGCTGCCTCTCCCGTCTGGCTGACGCTGTCTGTGCCTATCCGGGAATCATCCGCTTTTATCGTCTCCGGGAAACTGCTGATTTCAAACACAACTCCGGTCTCTTTCGCCGTCTCTTCAGCGGCAAAGCGCACTGCCGCCTCCTCCAGACCTGCCAGCTCAAGCACTGCCCGTCCCGGAACGACGTTCGCCTTGTCCCCGCTCTTCAGGCGCAGGACGCGCGGAGATATCTGCATATTCCGGAGAGTGCCCTCGTTGCCCGGAGCTGTTATTCCCTCGCTTTTCGTTTCCGACCGGCCGTCACTAAATTCCCCGTGAAAGCTTGCCGCCAGGCGCCCCTTCTCGATATTAATCACCGGAAATTCTGCATCCGGCGTAAAAGTATATGGCGCCTCTTTCTCGATTCCATAATAATATGCGAGATCGCTCGAGCCGCACTCCTCATCAGATCCAAGCACCAGGCGAACTCCTTTTTTCATTGGAATTCCAAGCTCACGGATTGCGCGAAGCGCATACAAAGCCGCAATCGCCGGTCCCTTATCATCCGACGTACCGCGGCCGTAAATCCTGCCATCCACAACCTTTGGCTCAAACGGCTGTGTTACCGTCCAGTCCTCCGTCACTGGCACAACATCGAGATGAGCCAGAATATCGAGGCCTTTCTCTTCGCCTGAAATACAGCCCGTCTCTGCCGACGCCCGGTCATCCGAAGCCGCATCCGCAGAAGTGGCAAACAGATCCCCCGTAACGACATAGTTCTCATAATTTCTCACCGCCAGACCGTAGTTCTGCATCAGCTCCTGCGCGGCAGCAACCGCCGCGGCCGGTCCCGCTCCAAAAGGCTTTCCCTCTTCCGCCGTGCCTTTCTGGCTGTTAATCCGCACCAGTGTCTTTAAGTCTTCCAGCATCTCTTCTTTTTTGCCGTCTATATAGGCGTCTATTTTCTCTCTGTATGAATCCATAAATCTGCCGCTCCTGTACAGCCGTTTTTTGCAGGGGACGGGCTTTCTCCATCCCTTCCTGACCTGAAAAAACGAAACGAATATTTTCCCATTTTGCGCAAGCAGACAGTTTCCCTTCGCGTGGCATATACATCCTCCCGGAGGGCTGCCCGATATAAAACACAACTCACATCCCGGTTCCGTTCTGTCCGATTCCGGCTACAAATGCCTCAACCTCATCTCTTGTAGGAAGTGCCGGAATGCCGCCCATCTTCTGCACACACAGACCGCCTGAGGCATTCGCGTAAATGAGCGCCTCAAGAACCAGCTCTTCCGTCAGGTCAGAAACTGTCGTAACACCGCCGAGCAGCAGCCTGGAAAGAAAGCCGCCCCAGGAAGCGTCGCCCGCCCCCGTCGCGTCAATGGCTTTCACTTTATGGCCAGTGACTGTACCTGTCTTGCCGTTGAAGAAATATCTCGCGCCTTTGGAACCAAGCGTCTCTATTACCACAGAAATCCCCTGCTCCTTCATCAGAGCCGGGATGTTCGCCTCCCCGCCGACAAAATCCAGCTCCTCATCGGAAACCTTCAGCAGATCAACATACGGAAGGACGCGGTCTACTACCGCTTTCGCCTCCTCAAAGCTCCAGATCATCGGACGGTAATTGATGTCATAGCTGACCAGCTTTCCATTCTTCTTTGCCAGATCCATGGCATGAAAATGCGCGTCCCGGCTGGGATTTGCCGACATTCCAAAGGAACCGCAGTGCAGAATCTTTGTATTTTTGATCATTTCTTCGTCTATATCCGACGCTTCCAGCAAAATATCCGCGCCCGGCTTACGCACAAAGGTAAAAGAGCGCTCGCCGCCCTCATAGAGCGTCACGAAAGCCAGCGTTGTCACCGCCTCGTCCGTCAGATCCGGCAGAAGAACTTCCACCTGGTTTTCCTCCAGAGTCGCCTTCAGAAGCTTTCCAAAATCATCATTGCCCAGGCGTCCCAGAAAACCGGTCTTCAATCCGTTTCTCGCAATCGCGATACAGGCATTCGCCGGCGCGCCGCCCGGATTGCAGACGTAGCTGCGTTCCTCTTTGCCCGGTGTAAAATCAATCAGCATTTCTCCCATACAAATGATATCCATATTGGCTCCTCCTCATTTATATATTTTCCTTCACAGCACAGTTTTCCCGTCTTATGCGTCCTGCATTAAAGTACGGCTCTTTTCATTTTTCATGACGCTCCCGCGGCGAATTTTTCGCATTTTCCAGATTCGTCTGACGGCGATTCTTCACTTCCTCGCTCATCGGCTGAATCTCGCCTGCCGCTTTCAGCGACATCTTTGTCAGCAGCGGACCGACCAGCTCATAAATCAGGATAGCAAACAATGTAATATTGCGGATCAGAGTTCCCTGCTCCCCAAGCTGCTGTGCCGTCACACACATCCCCAGCGCCACTCCGGCCTGCGGCAGCAGTGTGATACCAAGATACTTGCAGATCGTACCGCTGCAGTGCGTTCCTTTTGCGGAAAGATACGCACCGATGTATTTTCCGGCGGAACGTGTAATAATATAAATTACACCGATCAGCACAATCAGGCCATCCCCAAAGACCGAAAGCTCCAGCTCCGCGCCCGAAATCACGAAAAATGCGGCAAACAGCGGATTTGTCCAGCTGTCTGTCTTTGACATGATTTCATCGGAAAGCGGGCAGAGGTTGCAGAACACCGTTCCCAGCATCATGCACACCAGAAGCGAGGAAAATCCAATCGTGACCGGTCCTGCCTCAAACTCCAGCATAGAGAGGGCTGTGGTCAGAAATACAAAAGCGATGGACATATTCAGACGGTTTGTATTCGAATTGAACAGCTTCTCCAGCTGCGTCAGAAGCCAGCCCATCACCGCTCCGAGCGCCAGAGAGCAGATAATCTCCAGAATCGGATTGACAAAAATGGAGACAAAATCAAATGTACCGCTTACCATCGCCCGCGCGATACCAAAGCTTACAGCAAAAACCACAAGACCGACCGCATCATCCAATGCTACAATCGGCAGCAGCAAATCCACCAGAGGTCCTTTCGCCTTATACTGCCGCACAACCATCAGGGTCGCCGCAGGAGCAGTCGCCGTAGCGATAGCGCCAAGTGTGATCGCCTGCGCCGGAGTCAGCTTTCCATTTGTCGCCGCACTGACCGCCAGCAGCGCCACATCAACGAACAGCGTCGCGGTCAGCGCCTGCACGATGCCGATCACCGTCGCCTGCTTTCCAGTCTTTTTCAGCTGGGACAGCCGGAACTCATTGCCGATCGCAAAAGCGATAAAGCCGAGCGCCACATCCGAAACCAGGCTCAGGTCTTCTACGCTCTCCATCGTCGTAAAGCCGAGACCCGTAATGTCAACACGGCCAAGACAGTACGGTCCGATCAATACGCCCGCCACCAGATACGCCGTCACCGACGGCAGCTTCAATGGCTTCAGCACACGGGTCATCAAAAGCCCTGCCAGAATCGCAACCGAAATCGACAGCAATATATAAACCATTTTCTTTCACTCTCCCCATCCCGAAATTCCGGGATATACACTCTTTCTCTTTTATAGTAAACGACGTAAGTCGTTTTATTCTTCCGATCCGACCTTCATCTTCAGCGCTTCGTTCGCAATCCGCTCACACAGATCTTCAAATGAAATCCCCACCGCTTCTGCCTCCTGCGGCAAAAGACTGGTCTGCGTCATGCCCGGAAGTGTATTGATTTCAATAAACCAGATTTTCCCTGCTTTATCGATAATAAAATCCGCCCGCGAATAGACGCGAAGGTTCAGCGCATGCGCTACCTTCAGCAGCATTTCTCCCATCTCTTTTTCCTCAGATGGCAGGATATCCGCCGGAGTGCGCTCATAAGCAAGACCCTTCTGGTATTTATTTTCATAATTGTAGAATTCTTTTTCTACAATAATCTCAATCGAAGGGAGCGCCTGATCATTCAGAAATCCCATCTGAATCTCACGTCCCTCAATATACTGTTCAAAGATCAGCCGTGCGCCGCGGTTATTCTCAAGTACCGTGCGCAATTCAACAGGATGCTTTACAATATAAACACCGATGGAAGAACCGCCGTTCGGCACCTTTACAACAATCGGAAGCGAAACCTCACACATGGCAGACTCAATGGCTTCATCATCCGTGATTTCGCGAACCTCCCAGTCCGGAACAGTCACACCCGCCGCCCTGGCCAATACCTTGGTCAGATGCTTATCCATAGCGATACCGCTGCCCAGATAATCCGAACCGGTATAATGTACTCCCATCAGATCGAGTGCGGCCGGGATTCGTCCGTCCTCACCGCTGCCGCCATGCAGCGCCAGAAAAACCACATCCACTTCACGGCAAAGCCGCAGGACATTTGGGCCAATCAGACGGTTTTTACACTCCGGATGCGCAGCTTTCAGGGCTTTCAGATCCGGCACCTCCGTCGAGATCTGTTTCCAGTCTTCGCAGATTTCTTCCTGATATAACCGTTCAATATCAGCCTCTGCATCCGCAACACCAATATAAGAATCGATGATTGCCACCTGATGCCCCTTCTTTCGCAGGGCGCCCGCAATCATTGCGCCAGAGCTTAAAGAAACATTGCGCTCCGGACTATAGCCGCCCGCAAGAACCAGAATATTCATGATGCATCCTCCACATCCTATCGTTTCTGTCCGGACTTTCTTTCTCTGAAGGAAATCCCCCCTCCGTGAAGTCCGAACGATTGATTTTCTCCTGCCTCACTTTGCACGAAAGCTGGCAGCATCGCCTTTTCACAGACTGTATCGGCGCTCAGCGAAACAATTTATCGGTAGATAATATCCTCTCTCGCCGGCCCATTGGAAACCATCGTGATCGGGAAGCCAATCTGTTTTTCAATAAAATTAACATAATTGCGGCAGTTCTCCGGCAGATCCTCGAATTTGCGGATACCGCGGATGTCACACTTCCAGCCCGGAAGCGTCTCCAGCACCGGCTTTGCCTTTTCCAGCTTCACCGTCGTCGGGAAGTCCGTCGTCACTTCGCCGTCAATCTCATAGCCAACGCAGACCGGAATCTCATCCAGATAGCCAAGTGCGTCAAGAACTGTGAACGCCACCTCGGTCGCGCCCTGCATCTGGCAGCCGTATTTGGACGCGACGCAGTCAAACCAGCCCATCCTTCTCGGACGTCCGGTTGTCGCGCCATATTCTCCGCCGTCGCCGCCGTGATTGCGCATCAAATCGGCCTCTTCTCCAAAAATCTCACTGACAAACGCGCCAGCGCCCACTGCACTGGAATAGGCTTTGCTGACCGCCACGATCCGTTTGATCTCATACGGCGGCACACCTGCGCCGACTGCTCCATATCCGGCCAGAGTAGAAGAAGACGTCACCATCGGATAGATACCGTGATCCGGATCTTTCAAAGTGCCAAGCTGCCCTTCCAGCAAAATGGTTTTTCCTTCCTTCAGAGCTTTCGCCAGAAACGCGCCCGTATCACCGACGAACGGAGAAATCTGGTCGCGGTATCCGCGCAGCTCCGCAAGAATCCCTTCTACGCTCAAAAGCGGCTTGTGGTACAGATGCTCCAGCAGCGGATTTTTCAGCTCGCAGATACGCTGTGCCTTTTCTTTGAGCGTATCTTCATCGAAAAGCTCGCTCACCTGAAAGCCAACCTTGGCAAACTTATCCGAATAGAACGGCGCGATGCCGGATTTCGTTGAACCAAACGATTTGCCCGCGAGACGTTCCTCCTCATATGCGTCAAGCAGGATATGATAGGACATTACAATCTGCGAACGGTCAGATACCAGAATATGCGGCATCGGAACGCCGCGGTCCACCAGATTCTGAATTTCTTTAATCAGAAGCGGGATATTCAGCGCAACTCCGTTGCCGATAACGCTCGTCGTGTGATCATAAAACACGCCGGACGGCAGCGTATGCAGCGCAAATTTGCCGTAATTGTTGATGATCGTGTGCCCGGCGTTTGCCCCGCCCTGAAAACGCACAACAATGTCGGCTTTTTCCGCCAGCATATCCGTAATCTTACCTTTTCCCTCGTCTCCCCAGTTCGCTCCTACGATTGCCTGTACCATATTATTCTCCGCCTTTCCGTGAAACCATGTTCAAAACCATGCGTTTCACAGTTTTATAACTGATTTCATCTGTATTTTATTCTTCTGTTTCTCTATACCTGGCCCGTCTGGCGCAAAGTAAAACGGCTTACGTCGTTTACTATAACATCCGCTTCCGTCCCGCATTTTCTATATGTCCAAAATACAAAGCAAGGGCGATCGCGGCTCGTTTTTTTGTGCGAAACACGCAGTTTTACACATTGATCTCCGCTTTCACGCCAAGCAGCTCTCTATTCTCGTCAAGAACCGGCTGCACAACATCCCTGGCAAACCGCTCTACCTGTTCTATGGAGCGCCCGATATAGCGGGACGGTTCCATGGATTTCTGTAAATCCTCTAAAGAAAGATTGAATGCCGGATCCGCCGCGATCAGCTCCAGAAGGTTATTGTCTTTCCCTTCTTCCTTGACGGTTCTGCCTGCTTCCATCGACAGCTCCCGGATTTTCTCGTGGAGCTCCTGCCGGTCGCCGCCCGCCTTGACGGCATCCATCATAATATTCTCTGTCGCCATGAACGGCAGCTCCGCCATCAGATGCTTCTCGATCACTTTCGGATAAACCTTCAGGCCATCGGTGACATTCAGGCAGAGATCCAGAATCCCGTCTACCGCCAGGAAACCCTCCGGGATCGACAGCCGCTTGTTCGCGGAATCATCCAGGGTGCGCTCAAACCACTGGCAGGACGAGGTCACCGCCGGATTCAGCGCGTCGCAGAGAACGTAACGCGACAGCGAAGCAATGCGCTCGCTGCGCATCGGGTTGCGCTTGTATGCCATTGCCGAAGAGCCAATCTGTGTCTTTTCAAACGGCTCCTCGACCTCTTTCAGATGCTGCAGCAGCCGGATGTCATTTGACATCTTGTGCGCGCTCGCCGCAATCCCGGCAAGCACATTCAGCACCCTCGTATCCATCTTGCGTGAATAGGTCTGCCCGGAGACAGCCACACACGCGGAAAAGCCCATCTTCTCGGCAATCATCGGATCGATCTGGTCGATCTTCTCCTGGTCGCCGTCAAACAGCTCCAGGAAGCTCGCCTGGGTACCGGTTGTCCCCTTGGAGCCAAGCAGCCTCATCGTAGAAAGAACATAGTCCAGATCCTCCAGATCCATCAGGAATTCCTGCGTCCAGAGCGTTGCCCGCTTGCCTACGGTTGTCGGCTGCGCCGGCTGGAAATGCGTAAACGCAAGCGTCGGAAGATCCTTGTATTTTAACGCAAAATCCTTCAGCTGTGCAATGACATTGACCAGTTTTTTCTTCACAAGCCGCAATGCCTCTGTCATGACAATAATGTCCGTATTATCCCCCACATAGCAGGACGTCGCGCCGAGATGAATGATCGGCTTTGCCTTCGGGCACTGCACCCCGTAAGCGTACACATGGGACATAACGTCATGGCGGACAACCTTCTCCCGCTCCTTCGCCACCTCATAATTGATATCGTCCTGATGCTCCTTCATCTCCGCGATCTGCTCATCCGTAATAGCAAGACCAAGCGCCTGCTCCGTCTCCGCCAGGGCGATCCACAGCCGCCTCCAGGTGCGGAACTTCTTGTCCGGTGAGAAAATGTACTGCATTTCCCGGCTCGCGTACCGCTCCGAGAGCGGACTTTGATAAATATCTGTACTCATTGTAAAATCTCCTTGTTAATGTGGGGTTTCACCTCGTCCAGCGCAGCTGCTGCTCTGGACTGTTAATGTATATAATCTCCTCTGATATCCTCACTTGGCGGATCCATCGGGTATTTCCCGGTAAAGCATCCGTTGCAGATCGGCAGTCCGCCGGTCAGCTCCGGCAGCCGTTCCAGACTCAGATAAGCCAGGCTGTCCGCGCCGATGATGCGGCGGATATCTTCAATCTCGCGGTCGTAAGCGATCAGCTGCTCCCGTGCCGGTACGTCCGTGCCAAAATAACACGGATAAAGAAACGGCGGAGAGCTGACACGCATATGGACTTCTTTCGCCCCGGCGTCGCGCAGCATCCGCACGATCCGGTCGCTGGTCGTACCGCGGACAATCGAATCGTCGATCATGATGACTCGCTTGCCTTCGACCGCTTCCCGCAGGACATTCAGCTTCACACGCACGCTCGACTCACGGCTGCTCTGTCCGGGCTTAATAAAGGTACGTCCTACATAACTGTTTTTCATAAACGCCATCCCGTAGGGGATGCCGGATTCCAGTGAATAGCCAAGGGCCGCGACATTACCGGATTCCGGTACGCCGACCACCAGATCCGCCTCCACGGGAGAGTCTATCGCCAGATAGCGCCCCGCGCGGATGCGGGAATCGTAGACGCTGACGCCGTCCAGGTAACTGTCCGCCCTGCCAAAATAAATATATTCAAACACACACCGCGCCGTCTCACACTGCCGCTCCGGCGGGAAGCACATGGAACGGTTCGACGCAATAGCCGCTTCTGCATCCAGATTCTCTTTCTCAACTGGAATTCCGCCTTGTACATAATGTTTTTCCGTCGATGACACAACTGTATTTTTAGGTGTAATCGTCACAATCTCGCCCGGCTCCACATCACGGACATACTCCGCACCGATCGTATCCAGGGCACACGTTTCCGACGCCAGAATGTAGGCATGATCCCGTTTTCCGATACAAAGCGGCCGGAATCCATAGGGATCCCGCGCGCCGATCAGCTTGCGCGGAGACATGATAATAAGCGAATACGCGCCTTTCAGCTTCTTCATCGCATTCGCTACCGCTTCTTCTACATTTCTTGTCCGTACGCGCTCCCGCGCGATATGGTAGGCAATCACTTCCGTATCAATCGTCGTCTGGAAAATCGCCCCGCCAAGTTCCAGTTCCCTGCGCAGCTCCGGCGTGTTGACCAGATTGCCATTGTGCGCCAGCGCCAGAGTTCCTTTTACATAATTCAGAACCAGAGGCTGCGCGTTTTCCCGTGTACTGCCGCCCGCTGTCGAATAACGGACATGGCCTACGCCGATATCGCCCTTCATCTGCGCGAGATGCTCTCCGGTAAATACTTCATTCACCAGCCCCATGCCCTTATGGGAAAGCACCTTGCCCTTGGGACCGTTCGTATCACTGACCGCGATGCCGCAGCTTTCCTGACCACGGTGCTGGAGTGCAAACAGTCCGTAATAAATCGTGGAAGCGACATCCTCCCCCGAAAAATCATATATGCCAAATACACCGCACTCCTCGCGCAACTCATCCATCGGTTTCTGTTGCTCGTAAATCGGTTCTGTCTGTCCAAGATTCATCCGTCTCACCTCTGATGTGTGTATGGCTCTCTCTGAATTCCCGTTATATATCAGGCATAATATTTCGGCAGATTCATGTACTCACTTCACGCAGAGAAGTGAGTACGCAGACCCCGCCATTGCCGTCAGGCAATTCTGCATGGCGGGGTTTTCCACCCCCTGCCATCCGAAAATGCCCTTGGACATTATATATGATATTATCAGGGTAAGTCAATAAAAAAGTGGTTCCACTACGTTCACAACTCTCACCGGAATATCTTACGGCAAGAGTTGTGAACAGTAACAGAACCTCTCATTGAGAATAATGCTACAGAGCGTGTGATAGCACAGCAGCTCTTTTCTCTATCTATCGTTCTTCTATTACTTCCATACAAGAAAGGACTGTGGCTCCAGCGTTATTTCCCCACTGTTTGTCTCTCCGCTTCCGATTGAGAAAAGTACTTTTTTCTCTTTGCCGGTCACGGCCACCGGTGCGCTTACGCGCTCTGCGGATGGGTTCAGGACGAGAAGCAGGTCGCCCCTGCGATACACGACCTGTGCGCTTCCCCGAACAGACGGTACAGATCGCTGTTTGTCCCATATCTCGGAGCGACCTTTCTGTAATCCCGCCCATCATAACCTGCATCCTTAAACGGCGAGTCATAGCACGGATTGATCCACAGGGCATTGACAGCCCAGACTTTTTATATAATCCAGTTTTTCGATGATTCCATTAAAATCACCAATCCCGTCTCCGTTTGTGTCATAAAAGGACTGCGGATAAATTTCGTAAAATACTGCGTCTTTTAACCACTTTGGCATATTGTTTCCCTCCTGAAGCTCCTCGAGCGTCCTGTGCGATTGCCACGCTCTGTTTTTAACTCTTCACTTCCCGGAAATTTTTCACTTCACATACGCAGTCAGAATCTCCGTGACTGCCCCTACCAGCTCCGTATCAAGCCTCTGCGAATGAAGCTCTGCCACTTTGACAGAGGTCGGAATGTTTTTTCACCAGGGAATAGACTTTTTCTTTGACCACAAAATCTATTTCTGCGCGATTCAGAAGGTCGAAAACCCGTCCGGTCACATCATTCTCCCGCAGGGCAGAATCATATTCTTTTTGCGCCTCGACGGGCACGCATTCAAAATGTCTTCTGCCTGAATATGCTTCAATCTTATCCCTATTTCGGATGCACACGCACAAGTCGGTTAAGTCACACCGCAGACCATGCAGCAAGTGCGTGGTCTGGTTGTAAACCGCAACCACAAGTTTCTGTTTATTCCAGGCTTTCCAGCATCTCCACCGCCTTCGCCGCAAGCATCTCTGCCGCACCACGCCCGAACGGAGAATTCTGCGCCTCATAGCAGCCGCGGTCATATGCGCTCTCATCTGCCATATATTTGGAAGCGCCGTTGACGAGCGTACAGATCAGTGTCGTGCCAAACCCGGACTGCTCCATGATAAACTCTGCCGTCCGGCAGGTCAGCTCTGGCTTCACGCCCAGCAGCGCCAGATCGCCGATGCGAATTGCCTCAATCGTGGTCTCACTCTCACCGTCCGGCTCGTACACGGCATGTCTGGTCGGGCGCAGACTGTGTAGATTGTGGTTCATATGCTTCGCCGGTACCATCAGGCTTGCAGAAGCTGCTTTAATCGTCGGTTCATCTGTCTTACTCTGATTTGCCTCACATAGCTCCGCATTCTCTCGTGAAAAATTCGCTTTTGTCTGGCTCACTTCATGCGCAATCTCGCAGATCCGCTTCTTCAACTCCTCTGAAAGACGGTCACAGGTTGCAAAACCTTCCTCATGCAGATCGGTATGGATTTTTTCGCCATTCTCAAAGGTTTCGTTTACCGCCTTCTCGATGGGCGCCTGATCCGCTGCTGCGCCGATCAGAAACAGGCAGACAAGGCTCTCTCCGCTCTCTTCTTCTACTTTCCGGCAGGCGTTTCCGGCAATGTCGGAAGTCACCGGCTTTTTGCCATCTGAAAGCACCGACTGATCCATGACGGAAGACTGAATCGCGAAATGGCTGATCAGGGCGATCGGCTTTCTTGCCAGATCATTGAACCGAAGAACGGTCACCGTGCGATTCGTCGGTCCATCGCCATTCGTGCCGATCCACCATCCGTCCGCTGTCTCAATATCCCGGCTCGCCACAATACCGCAGTCTCCGGCTCCGATTTCCATTGTCGCACTCTGCAGATTTTTCACGGCCTCCTCAGCCGATCCAACCGCGGCTTCCTGCAGCGCTTCGCGGTATTTTGTCTTCAGGGCAAGTTCCCCTTCTGATTTAAAATGACGATCCGGAAGCAAATGCGGTGAGGAGAATGAATGAGTCACGCACACCCAGATGTTTCCCTCTCTCACACCCGTTTTTTCCGCGATCAGCGCGCGGATGGCTTCCGTCTCTTCCCCCGGCATGGAAGTGATCTCCAGAGAAACCAGGATCACTGTACTTTCTGTTTTTTCCTGCCGGATTGCTACCGCTCTCGCATGAATCGGGTCATGGATCATCCCAAAATTCTCAACCGCAAGATAATCCTGCGGAATCTCAATCACGCGCTTTCCCGCTCCTGCCTGTAATCTTCCCATACTTATCCTTCTTTCTTTCAATTCACATTCGATAATTGAACTAAATACAACTGCTACCACGCCAGCAGTGCGCTGCACATACTCTCCGTTGTGTCTTTACTCTCGTAATTAAACACAAATACATCCGTCTCTGTAGTCACCACAAGGTAGCATTTCAGTGCGTTCTTCACACAGAGCATATACTGTCCCCACGCATCATTTTCCCAGGTGCCGACGATATACTTGTCTTCGGAAACAGCGTTTATGGTGTTTCCCATATCAAAGGAAGTTACAATCTCGGCTGAACGGAGCTCCTCTTTGCCAAATTGAATCACAATTTCATCCTCATAGGAAACCGTAAACACCTCATCTTCAATCTCCACACTCATGGCAGCCGTTTTGAAAATCCCAAGCGCAGCCAGGATACCTACAATCACAACCACCCCAACCAGCCCTTTGAACGCATTCACGACCCCCTGATGTTTTTCAATAAAATCTTTATTCATTTCCCAGATCGTCCTCCGTCTTACAACTGTTCGGTTTATTTCAGCGTCTTATCATAGGAAAAATGATAACCCTTGTATACGAAATCGGTCATGTTCGGATTTACCTTGAAAAATCCACCTTTCGGTACATCCGCGCCGTGCGGGCGCTGGCAGTCGTAGATCAGGTTTCCATCGGCGTCCCGCTCATCAACAATCGGCGGATGCGGCTCTGAAGGCAAGGGCTGTTCCATCTCTTCTCCCGCCATAACCTTGCAGGCGGCCTCATAGAAAATTTCCAGTTCCCCGTCTGCCACTTTACCAGGGCCTCCATAGACCGCGTCAAACTCATCCCGGTGCGCCAGCAGTTTTTCCAGATCGTTCTTCCATTTGCTCACAGAGCCATTCAGGGTCTTGCCATGCCCCATTACTTCATCTCCGGTGAAAAGCAGCCTGCCCTTCCGGTCCAGAATCGCGATCCCGTCCGCTGTGTGATCTCCGATGCGAATGATCTCCAGTTCGCGTCCTTTATAATATTTCCCTACATTGACTCCAGCAGCCCCGGATGTTCCTCTGTAATATCCAGAACCTGTCTTTCTTCGTCCGTTTTTATCAGATTTTCCATCTGGCACGTCTTATCTCCAAAATGCATCGCCATCGGCATCTGCGCTGTATATGGTTCCCAGCACGGTAAGTTCTCTCCATTTGGATTTCCGTTTTTCGCAAAATTCGTCCAATAGGTCTGAATCCTGTCTGACAGAATATAGTCCCATTCGGTAAAATCTGAACTCCGGCTTCCCAGCGTTCCAAATACATAGGCAACATCTGAGGTATGTGGCGTCGAGGCTCCATACTTCGACGGACCGGACGGACGGAAAGCGCCTGCGTTCTGCGGCTGTGCGCGATCCATGTAATACGTGTAGATCGGAGTTCGCCCTTCCTTCACACATAACCTGGCCCAGGCCTGACTCGCCGCATAGGAAAAACCCCGAAAATACCGTTCCGATCGTTCAGCCGGAAATTGTCCCTGCACTTTTCTGCAAAACATCCAGGCATCTCCTGCGACTGTTCCGCAGATCAGGGGAATCTCCGGGTACTCGCCTTTCGCGATCTTTTTCCCCGGCACATCCGTCAGAGAAACGCCATCCAGAAATGGCTGAAAATAAGCGACCTCCATACTGTCCGCAGTTTCTTTTGCTGCCTGCTCCATCTTATCGCAGACTTCGGTGGCATCCCGTGTCAGCATATCTTCCAGTGTCCAGCCCAAATGCCTCATTGCCCGCTCGCAGAGAGCCATGAAATCTTCCTTCAGGCGAATCGGATCCGCTTCATTCAGGCCGCCGCCGGACTCTATGATTGCTCTGGAAAATAACCCTTTTGACAGGGATGATGTCAGCAGCATCCTCGTTGACATACCGCCCGCTGACTGTCCAAAGACCAGTATCCTTTCCGGATCGCCTCCAAATCCGCTGATATTTTCCTTCACCCAGGAAAGCGCCGCGATCTGATCCAGGATACCGGCATTGACCACCTGTCCGTTTCGTGCCTCCAGTTCTCTGGTGCCGAAAAATCCGAGTATACCGCACCGGTACTGAATCGTTACTACGACCACACCCTTTCTGGTCAGACTCTCTCCATACATTTCCGGATCCGAAGAACAGCCGCTGCGAAATGCGCCGCCATGAATCCAGAACATGACCGGCAGCCGTTCCAGGTCGGATTTCGCAGGAGTATAAACATTCAGATACAGGCAATCCTCAGAGAATGAACTACCCCGCAGCAGAGCTGCGGGGTATCGGAGGGTGCTACCACTACATA
>JAJPXX010000033.1:1094-7031 GCA_021205225.1 Lachnospiraceae bacterium | reverse complement strand
TAACATTACAAAGGAATAGAGGTGTTTATAATGGAAACAATGGATCTGGTACAGGCAAGAACTCCGAAAAGTGTGAAAACAATGGCAAATGGTATCCTTGATACGCTTGGACTTAATATGTCTACTTATATTAATATGGCGCTGAAACAGTTGATTATACAAGGAGGTATTCCATTTAATGTGAAAGTAAGTCAGGCGGCATATACTCCGAGTGAAGCAATCCGTGAAATAGACGCGACGCTAAAAATGGAGGGAATGCCTCTGTCATCCGATGATCTGGATATACTGAAAGAAATCAAATCGGGAAAAATAACGACGGATGAGGCGCGACAGAAAATCTTAAGAGAGGTATGTTAAAAGCCAGCAGGGATTCCTTTTTGTGTGACTATAGGGAAATGGAACGTATTCTTTCAATATGTATTTGTAAGAGATAAATATGTGCCCCCGGTTATGAGTGACCGGGGGTTAAGCCGATTTCGGTATCTGCTGCTGAAACCGGAAAAGTGTTTTGTTATGGTTCCTGTTTACGTTTTCTGTTGCCGTTGGATTAACGTTGATTCTATCTGTCATGCAGCCCCTGGCTTTCGCCAAACCGCTCTTTCAGCAAATCTGCTAGTTTCTCCGCAATCGGCGTAAAGACCTGATATTTTTTCCAGATGATATACATTTTTGTTTCCAGTCTTGGATAAAGAGGCCGGAAGCACAGTCCGCCCTCCGGGCTGACGTCAGCCAGGCGGTCAAAGACCAGCAGACATCCAAGCCCCTCCCGGACAAAAACAGAGCCGTTATAAAAGAGGTTAATGGTTCCGATGATATTCAGCTGATCGATAGCTTCGCTGCACCATCTGGGAAGATCTGCACGGATCGACTGCGGCGAGGTGATAAGGGGGACTCCCTGTAAATCCTCCGGACAGATTGCTGTTTTCTGTGCCAGGGGATTGTCTGTTCGCATCAAAAGCCCCCAGATATCGCCGCCCGGAAGGGAGAGGTAATTATATTTTGAAAGGTCGGGCGGCTCCACAATGACTGCAAAATCGGAGAGTCCCTGTTCCAGATCATTCACCACTACACGGGTATCGCCGCTGGTAATATGGAAACGCAGCCCTGGATATAGCTGACGGAATTCCTGGATGGCCTCGGCCAGATGGTGGATCAGCCAGGACTCGGCGCAGCCGATGCGCACATCTCCGCCGGTTACGTCATTCAAGGATTGAAATTCCTCTATGGTCTTATCTGTCATGTCCAGAATGTCTTCCGCCCGTTTGCGCAGTAAAATTCCTTCCTCCGTCAGATGTACGTTGTAGTTGCCCCGCACAAACAGCTTACATCCAAGCTCAGCCTCCAGCTCTTTGAGCTGCTTTGATAAAGTTGGCTGGGAAATATGCAGCGTTCTGGCTGCGCCCGTGATGCTGCCCTCCCGGGCGACTTCGATAAAATACCGTAAAACTCTTAATTCCATTGTGTTCCCTCCGTTCGTTCATGCCCTGCTTTTTGTGAGTTTCCTGCACCAGAAAATATAAATGCTTTCTGAAAATAATATAGCGCAAGCAGATATTCTTTTCAAGAATATCCAGAAACAGAAATAAAGAATCTGATGTTCTGGAGAGTATATTTTATACTTGAAAAAGAGGGATTTTCGGCATAATAGCTTCGGAAGTATGTGAAGAAGGGGATTTTCATGATATTTAAAAGAAAATTGTACGATAAAATGCTCGACTGGAAAAGTGGATTTGATGGAAAGACGGCTCTGCTGATTAAAGAAGTGGTCGGACAGTCTGGGGATTGATCAGAAGCTGAATGACATCGAATTGGGAGAGAAGAGGATTTCCCACGGTGTCATTCAGAGAGAGAAAGGGCAGAGGAACGCAATACCTTCACCCGCATCCGGTAGATGAATTTGCATCCGTCAGGCGTTGGCTGAATACGAAAGAGGAACGCGGTTGTGTCACTGTCGATGATGTAGCCATGGCCTTGAATATAATCGAGCATGGGCAGCAGTTGTGCGCGGTCAATTGAATGCAGGTTTGTCAACTCCACACTGGTCGTGACATAGGTCCCTTTCGGGCAGATCACTACATTTTCCGGCAGGGGCAGATTTTCTGAGTCAAAGATAAAGCGGTAGCTGCCAAGTCCCAGCCGGACAGGAACCTGTTCGGGCAGCTCTTTCTGAAGCAGAACCTCTTTGCGGATGAGCAGGGACTGCGTAAAAAACTCAATGTTATCAATCCATTTGTGCATGGCCGGTTCCTGGGATGCCGGTGATTCATAGGCATCGATGCGATCAGCCAGGACTTCAATGACGGAAATGCCAGAGAGGTTCTCCTTGTATTGCTCGAGGTGATCCATGGTGATCTGGAGCATATATTTTTTCTTTTGCAGCTTTTCAATTTCTGTGTTTACCTGATCGAGCTCCCTCTGATAGTCTGCGTTCAGATCACCGGGATCCGCATGCTCATATGTATACGAGATAGCGTCCAGGGAAAGGCCGGAACCACGCAGCTTTCGGATAAAGAGCAGGCTCATCAGATCTTTATCCGAATAGTCGTAGTATAGGTTTAATGGATTCTGGGTCGGAGTCAACAGACCTAGTTTTCGATACATTCGAATGGTTTCGGGATGGACGTGGCTTAATTTGGACAATTCGCTGATTTTCATGGCAACTCCTTTTAAAAAGAATACTTCAAAATTATACAGCAGGAATCAAAACTTTGTATTGACCCTGTAGCTGATACAGGGTTTATAGTGATTCTATCAGATTGATAAATTAATAGCAATCTTTTTCCGGAAAGATTTGATTCTTTTGCTGAACAGCTTCTGGCAAATCATTCCGGCAAGAGTTGTGATAAAATCAAAGGAGGATTTCGTATGAGTAACAGACAGGTTTCAAGACGTGATTTTCTCAGGACGGCCGTTGGGACGGTTGGAGTAACAGCGCTTGGCTCGCTCCCGATGATGGCAGCGGCAGAGGAAGCAGCCGAGTATACGCCGGGCACTTACACTGCGTCCGCGGACGGCATCAATGGAGCAGTCACGGTCACCATGACTTTCGATGAGACCAGCATTACGGAAGTCGTAATCGATGCTTCCGGGGAGACTGAAACCATCGGCGGCGCGGCGGCGGACACGCTGGCGAGTCAGATTCTGGAGGCGCAGTCAGCGGAAATTGACGGGGTAAGCGGTGCGACGATTACCAGCAATGCGGTTAAGAAAGCGGCTACCCAGTGTGTGGCACAGGCAAAGGGAATTGACGTAAGCGTACTTACGGAGAGCACAGAAAAAGAGACCATTGCGATTCCGGATGACACGTCTTTTGTGTTGAAGGATCTGCTGGCTGAGGATATCAATGCTTCCGCTGTGGTTATCAGTGAGATCACAGATTTTGCGGAAGAGATTGACTGCGATGTTGTGGTGTGTGGCGCAGGTGCCGCAGGCGTAGTGGCTGCGGTGACGGCGGCTGAAGAAGGCCAGAAGGTCTGCCTGCTGCAGAAGGAAAGTGTTGTGGTGTCGCAGGGCAATTGTGCAAGCGCGGTTTTGAAGAGTGAGTCGACAGAGCTTGGCCTGAAGAAATGGATTCATGAGTGTACGGCGTTCAATGCGTGGAGAAGTAAGCCGGATTTGCTTCAGGCGTACATTGACAATTCTGAGGAAGCATTGAACTGGGTTTGTGAAAAGGGCGGTATCACAGAGGCAACTGACTGGACAAATGAAGCGACCGGAGTCAGCAAATATCAGGATACCTCAGCCGTTTTCACAGGCGTATGCACAGATGGTGTAAATACCTATGATTACGGAGAGGAAGTGGTGACTACGTTCGCCCCCTGGTTTGGACCGAAGCCGAACAATGTTGGCACGCTGATGGAGGGAATTCTGAGTGATGCGCAGGAGCAGTACGGAGACATGCTGGATGTACATTTTTCCACACCAGTTGTTCAGCTTGTACAGGGAGATGACGGCTCCGTGACTGGCTGTGTGGGACAGGACGAGGAAGGCAACTATATCAAATTCAACGCAAAGGCGGTCATTTTGGCTACCGGCGCGTATGAGAACAATCCAACCATGGTTCGCAGATTCTGCCCGGATATTGAAGCATTTGATAAAAAGGTGTACCACAGAACGGGCGATGGGAATATCCTGGCGATTGCGGCAGGCGGATGCATGGAACCGGCAGCCCACAGCAAGGTCATGCATGACTTTGACGCAGGCCTGATGTATGACGAGCCCTTCCTTGCATTAAATATGGAAGGCGAACGTTTTGCAAATGAGGAAGTAGAGATGGCTTATATCTCCAACATTCTGCGCTGGCAGCCATCCTTCCAGGGTGAGAATATGGATGACGATCATGCCGACGGCTCCAAGGGCTGGTATTGCCAGATTTATGACAATGACTACATGAATTATGCGACCGCAGGCGTTCCGGAAGTCGTTATGCAGCGCTATCTGAAGGAAGAGGACGCATCCCTGCATGAGGGCGTCTTCGAATATCTGATCGACACCTTCCGCGCAGACACGATCGAAGAACTGGCGGAAAAGCTTGGTCTTCCGGTGGAAGCAACCGTGGCCAGTGTAGAGCGGTACAACGAACTCTGCGAGACAGGCGAGGATCTTGATTTTGGCAAAAAAACCGAATATATGAACAAGATCCAGACCGCGCCATTCTGGGGCATTCGCCGTCACATCCGCTGCTCCTCCATCTGCGCTGGTGTTCTGACCGACGGAAACAGCCGTGTGATCACCGAGGACGGTGAAGTGATCAATGGACTGTATGCGGTGGGCAACCTGGGCGGACAGTTCTTTGGCGGAGCGGATTACCCGTTCTTTCAGACAGGTCTGTCATTGGGACATGCGTTCACCTTTGGACGTATTGCCGGGAAGCATGCGAGCGCATTATAATTCCGGAAAGTAAAAAAACTCCTTTGTGGAGTATGCCGTGAAGGATGTAAAACCGTTTGTAAAGGAAAAATGAAGCCCAGTATTAATCTTCGAATAGTAAAACTCCCCGGCATATGCAGGGGAGTTTTGCACACAGTCTCAATGCCTTGAGATTTTTGCCGCAGTTTTTTCAGCATGGGATCATCATGCCAATCTTATTTCGTAACTGTTCAGTACCTTCACAGTTACGGGACTTATCCCGCACAAAGTGCGGGATAAGTCCTGGCGAAGGAAAAAGTCCATTTAAAATCGCTGCGCGATGGGACTTTTTCCTGTAAAATATACGTTTTCATACGTACCTCGCAGCAAGTGCGAGGTACTGTCCTGAATAGTTACCTTATTTCTTTTGAGAACGGTTGACATTCCTGTCAATAGCAGCGAACGGCACACATCGGCGTCGAATAATATGCGCTATCGGTGCAAATCCCGCGAGTAGAGTTTGCTGCGTGAACAATCATGCCTCCGCCAATGTAGATCGCTACGTGGTTAATTGTCCCGTCTCCGGAAGAACTGTAAAACAGCAGATCCCCGCTTGGATTTCACTGAGACTTACGGTTGTTCCATCTGTTGCCTGCGCTGCCGACGTACGCGATAAGGAGATACCGAAAAACGCGAACACGGACTGTACGAAACCAGAACAGTCAGCACCATCTGTCAGGCTCGTTCCGCCATAGACATATGGATTTCCTACAAACTGTAATGCATAGGCAGCGATGGATTCGCCGAGGTTGGAGGAAGAACTGCTTGTTGATTCCGTTTCAGCAGTGGCTTCTGTCTGCGCAGCAGTCTCGGTCTGAGGAGCTTCTGTCTGCGCAGCAGTCTCGGTCTGAAGAGCTTCTGTCTGCGCAGCAGTCTCGGTCTGAGGAGCTTTCGTTTGCGCAGCAGTCTCAGTCTGAGGAATCTCCGGCTGTGTGGCAGTTTCGGTTTGTGTGTCGGATTCAGGTTGTGTGGCCGCGTGTGAGTGTGATTCAGACTCTGGATGTTAGGTAAAGACGGAGCTTTATGCAA
>JAJPXX010000033.1:0-1084 GCA_021205225.1 Lachnospiraceae bacterium | reverse complement strand
CCGCAGGCGCAGTAGGTGTGGGAGCCTCAGCTTGCGTGGGAGCATCAGTTTGTGTCGCAGGAGCAGTCTGTGGGGCAGCCTCAGTTGGTGTGGCAGCTTCGGTTTGTGTGGCAGCTTCGGTTTGTGTGGCAGCTTCGGTTTGTGTGACGGTTTCCGCTTGTGTAGCCACGGTTGCGGGTGATTCCGTCTCTGGCGCTTCTGTTAAGCCGGAGCTTTCTGCAACAGTTTCTTCCGTGTATTTGGTTTGCGCAGCTTCCGCCTCAGCCATCGTTGCTGCTTCCGCAATCAGACGCGCTTCTTCTTCCTCGATGGTCTCGGCAACGGAATAATAGGTGTTATATTGGACATATTCTGCCTTGATATAGCCATAGACATCATTGCCAAGAGCCACTTTCATCCAGTCTTCACCATAGAGAACCACTTCGATTTGGTCATTTTCTTCCGCTACATCAATGATTTCGCTGTCTGTAGAAGCTTCTGTGCGGATATTCAGGTATTCCGCCTGGACGGTTGCTACATTATAAGCGACTTTTTCGGCGATTGCTTTCGCTTCTTCACCGGTAGCGAAGTATTCCGCTTTTACATAACCGTGTGCATTGCCAGATGTGATCTCGTACCATTCGCCGTCCACGGATAGAATGGTAGCGGCATCGTTGTTGTAAATCTTGGCCACGATTTCGCTGTCGATGGTGGCTTCCGCGCGAATGTTTATGTATTCTTCACACTGCGCAAAGATTAATTCACCAACAACGGAGGTCTCTTCCTCAGTGTCGGCTTCGGACGCGGTCGTTTCGACAGCAGCTTCCACTCCATCGTCGGCAACACTTGTGTTTTCAGAATCTGTTAATTCTGTTTCCGCTTCCGAATCTGCAGCAGAGTCTGAAACAGATTCTGTGCTGGCAGCGATTGCGGAGAATTGTTGTGTGCCAGGGGATATGAACCCTGCGATGAGGCACAGTGAAACCACCAGCGACACCTTTCGTTTTATCAGTTTTATCGCTTCCTGTAAAAAATGAAAGTACTGCATAAATATTGTAATAGGACGTGTTAAAAACATTACGAAATATTACAAATTTATTAAAAA
>JAJPXX010000081.1 GCA_021205225.1 Lachnospiraceae bacterium | reverse complement strand
GCCTGCCTGCCTGCCTGCCTGCCTGCCTGCCTGCCTGCCTGCCTGCCTGCAAAATGCTATCCCAGTTCATCATTACCTGTCAAGTCCTTTCCTGAAAATTTTCTTTCTATACAAAAGCCGGGCAGTAGAATCCGCGGCCTCTTCACATACCGCTCACATTTTATTCTGATTATACCATTCTTTTCCCTTTCCGGCACAACCATTCGTGCGATCAAATCTGACCATTTGTGCTATAGTATCAAAAAAGTTTCCAAAGCCGCTGCAAAAAGTGTGACAACATTTCGTTTTATGAATCAGATTTTAAGCATCTCAATCCGGCACCGGTGTACCTAACCTTTGCAATAGTACCCGATCTTTCCCTGAAACTTTCTCTCATTATACAGAAAAAACAGCCTCACGGCTGCTTTTTCTGCTTCATACCTTAATGATGCTGTCTCTGAATAGCGCCGCAGTTTTTCCTGATGCTTCCGCGCTCCAGTTTCTTCTGCCGCTCCCACATTCATGTTATTGCCATCTGCCAGGCCACTCCGTTCGATTGACAGCGCTCTTTCACAGCCCCTCACTTCCATTCGCCATCTCGTAAAGTTTGCGGCGAAGAATCTCCATCTCTCTTTCTAACGCCGCTTTTCTGCCTTCAAGAACCGCATTCTTATCCGCAAGGACTGCTTTCTCGCCCGCAAGGACTGCTTTCTCATCCGCAAGGACTGCTTTCTCATCCGCAAGGACTGCTTTCTCATCCGCAAGGATCGCAACCTCTGCCTCAAGCTCATCAATCCGAAAACGGTATTTATCGTTGGGAAGCTCCATCGCTCCCGGAAGCAATGGTTTCATCTCCTTGTCGCCCCCTTTTCTCTGATACTGCAGCATAATCTGCTGGTACAGCTTATTTAGAAGTTCTAAAAGCTGGTTATAATCATCTAAGACGATATTTCCAACCTCCAGATTTGCTTTTATGCTTCCCAGTATATCAGAGTCGATAAATTTTTTCAATTCCTGTATTTCATTTTCTGTAAGGAATCTCGCCTTTCCATCCGGTATCAGGAAATCCCTCACCCGTACCATCTGGAAGGGAATAAAGACGATCATCTTCTTCCGGTTCAGTTCTTCAATATTATGGGCAAGATAAGCAAAGTTCTTTACGGTGTATGTGAATTCCTGCTGATCCGGCAGGATCACACGGATACTGCTGGTCTCCGGAACGTCAGCCGCATTGCAGAAATAAACCACCACCGGTTCCGGGAAACGCAGGGTACAGTCGTTCTCACGGGTTTCCAGCGCATGATAAAACCCATACTCAAAGACTCTCATGACAATCGTATTGTCATGGTACATCTGAGCTTCCAGATGATAATGCCATTTCTTATTGATAACAATAAACAGGTCGGAATAGCTGTGCCTGAGGTCGGCTTTGGTATTTTCTCGATTCGAATATTCAATCTGGCTGTCTGACGGGTAGTCCGTGTCAAACAATCCATTGATCAGGTTCGTGATCGCTTTGTCGGAGAATGTAAAGATGCGTTTAAAAACTCTGTCAAATATCTGGCCGATTTCATCCATAGGCAAATAGTCTCCTTTTTTATGTGCGAGTGATATTAAAAAACGTATTTATACTATCATTTTATCGAAATATTGTCAATATTTTGTTGCGTTTATTTTTATTATATGTTCATGTAAACAGCTTATGTGGTTTACTGTGCGTCCAAGAAGGATAAAAGGACCGCTCACCCACCACAGAAAAAAAGCAGCCTCATAGCTGCTTTTTCCGCTTCATCTCTCTTTGAATAGTGCCCCTATCTCATCTGGTGCTTCCGCTCTCCCACCATCAGCAAAACAGCCGCCGACAGCAGGAACAGGGCAAGCCACGCACTTACTGCGTGACCAGGGCTTATCCCGCACGAAGTGTGGGATATCAATACCACCCGGCGAGGGGCAAAAACGTAAAGGTTGCAAGTATATGGCCGCAGATTCATGCCTTCCTGAATTTACTGCCGGATATTTATGACAGCAAAGAAGTCACAAACATTACAAGGCAGCACAGAATAAATAATATCATCCCGACATTCAGCCATACCGTCCGTAATCTGCTGCCTTTTGGCAATTCGAATTCCGCCGTATCATAGGATACCTTCTTACGGCATCGCAGGAAGAAAACAAGTCCCGCGATCGAGCCTGCCACTTCCAGAAGCATAAGGATGAATATCAGAGCCAGCACCACCAGCTGAGTGCTTACTACTTCAGAATTGCTAATCAATACAAACAAATATGCCTCAATGACCCCAAGGAAGTTCATAGCCATATGCAGTCCGGCACTATAGCGCAGCTTTCCGGTTTTCAGATATATATATCCATACAGCAGCCCTACGGCAGTCGAGTAGAAAAACTGTGAAAAGTTACCATGGAACAGTCCGAACATCAGAGCTGTGGTAACGACCGCCAGCTTGCCGCCATAACAGCGCATCCGGTCAATCAATACTTTCCGGAAGATCACTTCTTCTACAAGCGGCCCCACAATGGCCATAAACAGGAGCTTAAACAGCATCGCGTCTGACACCATATAGCTGCCTGCGTCGGCTTCCGCCGATACGCCTGCAATTATGGAAAGCACATTTTTTACAAGAATACCAACGACATTACCCGCATTCTTCAGGATAAACATAATCATAAATGCCCGCAGTATCCACCCCGGCTCAAGCTTGCCGCCGCCTGCCCCGCCGCGAACGGGTACAAGCCTGAAAACCAGCAGGCTGAGCGGAAATGCAACCACATATGTGGGTACGCACATAAAAACCCAGGTTCCCCACTCTGTTGAAGACAGTTCAGGAAAACATTCTCCAAGCACAACCTGCAGTATGGAACCGACTAAAAAGAAGACAACGCAGCCTAATCCAAGCGTGGAAAAAGCTTTGCGGGCGTCTTTTGGCGTTTTTGCAGAATTTCCTTTTGTTCCCTTTATGGTCGATTGTACATCCATCTGAATCCTCCCTCCGGTATGTGGTTCCCTGATTTCATTCCACATAACTTTTTATTATTTTACCACGACTTTTTCCTTTCTGCGCAACCATTCGTGAAATAAGGCCGACCATTCGTGACCAATATCGACAGCAACTCATATATAACGATGTTTTTTTCCTGTATATAAAATTAGTAGCTATTCAGAACAGCAGGCCGCAGACCGCCTGCGATGCAGGCTATATGCCGCTAACGCGTCATATGTCTGTGGCTTGATGGGCATCTCCGTTCCACTTCGGTCGGCGCTAAACGGACATCCACTGGATGTCCAGCGCCCGCCCATCCCAAAATGAAAAGACAGCCTTTAGCAGGTAAACCTGCACAGTCTGTCTTTTCATTTTGATGCTGTTCTGAATTGTTACACAAAATGTATTTGACGTCCGCCGCGGCGGTGTGCTACACTAGCTTCGTTTCCTATATTAGCATGGTAAAGCGCCATTATGCCGAAAAGCTTTTTCCTGAAAAAACATAATCGCGCTTCGGAACCGCAATCCGCAGGTCTACGCTGCGCTTCGGTTCTGAACAGCTACGTAACAAAAGTGAACGAGGAGAATCATTATGACAAAAATTTGCTGCCTGAACCCTATCTCGGAGGTAGGAACAAACAATCTTACCAGTGACTATGAGCTGACACAGAATCTGCAGGAAGCAGACGCGGTGCTGGTGCGCAGCGCGGATATGCACACGCTGGAGCTGCCGGAAAATCTGGTCGCGATCGCGCGCGCCGGAGCGGGCGTGAATAATATTCCGCTGGATCGCTGCACGGAGCAGGGCATTGTGGTCTTTAATACGCCGGGTGCGAACGCGAACGGTGTAAAAGAACTGGTGCTCGCCGGGATGCTGCTTGCGGCGCGGGACATTGACGGCGGGATCCGCTGGGTCGAGGAAAACCGCGAAGATGAGACTATTTCAAAGGACATGGAAAAAAGCAAGAAAAAATTTGCCGGAACAGAGCTAAAGGGCAAAACGCTCGGCGTGATCGGTCTTGGCGCGATCGGCATTGAGGTGGCGAACGCGGCGGACGCGCTCGGTATGCAGGTTATCGGCTATGACCCCTATCTTTCCGTGAGCGGGGCGCTGCGCCTTTCCCGTCAGGTGAAGATCGTGGAGACGCCGGGCGCCATCTACGCAAACTGCAATTACATCACTCTGCACGTACCGCTTCTTGACGATACCCGCGGTATGATCAATAAAGAGGCCATCGCGATGATGCAGGATGGCACGGTCATCCTGAACTACGCGCGCGACCTGCTGGTCAATGACGACGATATGGCAGAAGGACTCTCTTCCGGACGCATCCGCCGCTATATGACGGATTTCCCGAACCCGAAGACCTGCCATATGCCAAACGTCATTGCTACGCCGCATCTGGGCGCTTCGACCATGGAATCAGAGGACAACTGCGCAGCCATGGCCGTCGACGAGCTGCGCGACTTTATCGAGACCGGACGCATCCGCAATTCGGTCAACTATCCGAGCTGCACCCTGCCGCCGGAAAAATGCGCGTGCCGCATCTGCATTATGAATGTGAACCGGCCGAATATGATTGTAAGCTTCTCCTCCCTGCTCTCTCAGGCGGGCATCAACATCCCGAACATGACGAACAAAAGCCGGGGCGAAGCAGCTTACACACTGATTGACTGCGACAGTCTGCCGGACGAGGCGATTATCGAGAAAATCCGCGCCATCGACGGCGTGAAAAAAGTGCGCGTGATTTACTATTAACAGGAGACGGCTTTCGCCGTTTCCCTCATACCAACAAACAGGGGACATAGTCCCCTGCTGTCCAATCCCCCTTTTACTTCAATACCACCTCAATCACCGTATCCACCGGATCAGGCAGCACCGGGTTCTCACCCAGCGATGCGAAGACAATATCCGGATAATTCGCGTAAATCCAGAAATCGAAAATCGGAATCTCCGCTCCGGTCGCCAGATAACGGATCGCCTCGACGTCCCCGCGCTTTACACCGGTCAGCGGGACAGCGCCCACCGTATTCTCAAACACATGGAAATACAGCCGGTGGTCGCCGGCGGTGATACGGCCATAGTCCGGCTTTTCCAGATCGGATTTGCCGCAGCCGTAGATGCTCCGGCTGTTTTTGTCCATCCATTCGCCAATCGCTTCCAGGCGCTCGGTCGCTTCCGGCGGGAAGTTCCCACGCGCATCCGGTCCTACGTTCAGCAGCATATTGCCGCCCTTCGAGACGCACTCCACCAGCTTCCGGATCAGCATGGACGCCGGTTTATAGAAATGATCGGTCGCGTGATAGCCCCAATTGTTATTCATCGTAAAGCAGGCTTCCCAGGCCAGGTCCTTTCCATTCACATCCTGAAGCCCTTTTGGGGGAATGATCTGCTCCGGGCTGACAAAATCACCATGGTAAGGCGTCGGATGTCCCTCCGCCAGGGAGCCAACCCCCTCTCCGCTCACCTCAAGGCGGTTGTCAATGATCACATCCGGCTGCAGGGAGCGCACCATCTGCACCAGCTCCGTTGCCCTCCATGCCTCGCCGCGCAGCTCATCATAAGAAAAATCAAACCAGAGAATATCGAGCTTTCCATAATTGGTACAAAGCTCCCGCACCTGATTATGCATATAGTCCAGGTAGCGGTTAAAATCGCGGTTTTCATTACTGTAAGCGGGGTTGTTCCGCATTGGATGGTTCGCGTCCCCATAGTGCGGAAAATCCTCATGATACCAGTCCAGAAGAGAGAAATACAGACCGACCTTCAGCCCTTCTGCGCGGACAGCCTCAACATATTCCCTCACCAGATCCCGGCCGCTTTTCGTATTTGTGGACTTGAAATCCGTATACTGGCTGTCAAACAGGCAGAAGCCATCGTGGTGCTTCGCCGTCATCACCATGTACTTCATCCCCGCCCGCTTCGCCGCGCGCGCCCACTTGCGCGGGTCATAATCAACCGGGTCAAACTCCCGGAAATATTTCATGTAATCCTCTTTCGGCATCTGCTCCACACTGCGCACCCACTCGCCGCGCGCCGGGATTGCATACAGTCCCCAGTGGATAAACATACCAAAACGCGCGTCCAGATACCATTCCATCCGCTTGTTATACGCTTCGCGGTCAAAAATAAATTCCGACATTTTTATCTTTCTCCTCTTACATTCAGTTTTTTCCTTATTTGCCCTATCGAAATTTCAACATAATACTATGGTTAGCAATATTTTTTTTCTGGTTGAATAATGCAAAAACATAATTGACACAGTGTATCGAATATTGTAAGATAAAGTCAGGTGCTATCGAGATGGTAGCGGCGGTTAGTCCCTGTTACGGGGGAACTGTGATCCTCCGATTACATAGATTCTATCCGCTCATTTGCGGAAATCGAAAGAAAGGAGGAAAGGCATATGCTTACAATCGGTGACTTGATTGCAGTGCTTAGTCTCTGCTTAACCTCATTTGGTCTTGGCTACACGATTGGGAGTAGCCATTCAGAAAAATAACCGCCCTAGTCCCCACTAAGCGGTTATTTTTAATCTAACTATAGTCGGGAGGCTAACCGTCAATGCTTCACGATAGCACCTTTTTTCATTCACACTATAGCATACCTGCCTGCAAAATGCAATGCTATTTTTTTCAACATTACACCAGCGCCGCATAGATTTCACGCTTCGAAATCCCGCGATCCTTTGCGGCCGCCTTCATCGCTTCTTTGCGTTCCATCCCCTGCGCCTCGTACAGCGCGACGTGCTCGGGAATCGTCAGCGTCTCCCACTGCTGCTGCTCTTCGCGCTCCATCTCTTCCCGGCTGCGCCCCTCCATCACGATCACACATTCCCCGCGCGGCTCATTTTCCTGATACCAGGCAAGCGCCTTTCCCAGCGTCGCGGCAAAAACCGTCTCGTGCTTTTTCGTCAGCTCCCGGCAGATCGTTGCGCGGCGGTCGCCAAGCGTCTCGTACAGCTCCGTAAGCGTCCGCACGAGACGATGCGGAGCTTCATAGACAATGATCGTGCGCGTCTCATTTTTCAGCTCCTCCAGAATCTGCCTCCGTTCCTTTTTGTCCGCGGGAAGAAATGCTTCGAAGCAAAACCGGCGTGTCGGCAGCCCGGAAAGGGTCAGCGCGGTCACACAGGCGCACGCCCCCGGCAGGGACGTCACCTCAATCCCCGCTTCCATGGACAGCCGTACCAGATCCTCCCCCGGATCAGAAATGCCAGGCGTCCCCGCGTCCGTGATCAGGGCAACATTGCTGCCCGCAAGCATTTTTGCAATCAGAGTATGCGCTTTTTCAATGCGGTTGTACTCATGATAGCTCGTCATTGGCGTATGGATGTCAAAATGATTCAGCAGCTTAATGCTGCCGCGCGTATCTTCTGCGGCAATCAGATCGACCTCCTTCAGCGTCCGGATCACGCGCAAGGTAATGTCCTCCAGATTGCCGATCGGGGTAGCGCAGAGATACAGACGGCCGGCGCCGGATGATGCCGCGCCCTTTTCTTCCTTCATCATAAGATCCTTTCTCTTTAAATTCCTGATTCAGTACCCGTAAATCTCCGTGATCTCCCGGTTATACACGCCCGGCCGGTCGTAAACAATCAGCGGCTTTTCCACTGTCATCCGTGCCCGCCCGCCGCGCACAGCTTCAATGAGTACCATATTGGGTTCTTTGTCGACGTAAGGATAGACAAGGCGCATCCGCTTGGGTTCAAGCCGGTACCTGGAAAGGACACAGATAATCTCAGCCAGACGAAACGGGCGGTGTACCATATAAAAATGCCCGCCCGGCATAAGCAGCTTCGCGGCCGCGCGTACCACATCCTCAAGCGTACACAAAATCTCATGGCGCGCCGCGGCTTTTTCCAGATCCGGATTCAAAAGGCCGTGGCTTCCCTGAAGATACGGCGGGTTCGATGTGATGGTGTCAAAAGAAGCCGGTGCGAACAGCGCGTCGGCTTCCCTGATATCTCCTTTTACAATCGCAATCCGGTCAGACAGGTCATTAAGCAGAACGCTGCGCGCGGCCATGTCCGCGCTTGCCTCTGAAATCTCCAGCCCCGTAAAATGCCGCCCCAGCGTCTTCGCTGAGAGCAGAATCGGTATGATTCCGGTACCCGTCCCCAGGTCAAGCGCCTGACCGCCTTCCTTTACGCAGGCAAACCCGGAAAGCAGCACCGCATCCATCCCAAACCGGAACAAATGCTCACTCTGGATAATCCGCAAACCATTGCGGTACAAATCATCCAGATGCTCACCTTCTTTTAATTGAACTTTCATGGAATGTATTTCCTTTTTACTATATTCCCTGACAGGTTCGGTCAATGCACCGCTTTCCGTGCGAAAGCCTTGTCTTTCAAACTTTTTCGCACATTTAATTATTCTGGTGCTTTGATTTTCCTTCTTTTCGCTCCATCGCTTCCAGCTCGCGCAGTTCTTTCTCCTCCTGCGTCTCAGCCTTCCCATAGCGGGAGCGGCGGCCTTCTTTCTCCCTGTCTTTGTCTCGGTCTTTGTCTTTGTCCTTCTCTCTGTCCTTGCCCTTGCCGCCCTTTTCCTTCCTGCGTCTCGGACGGAAATTCAGGTCAGCGACATCGAATTCTTCCAGTTCCTTCTCTTCACCTTCCTCGAAAAGAACCTTGACTCTCTGGCGCAGGACATTAATATTCTGTACCACGCCCGTGCGTCCGTCCGCTGTCGTCACAGTGTCGCCCTGCCCCGGAAGGCGGGCATTCAGATATTCGTATGTCTCCTCTTCATTTTTCAGGCAGCACATCAGTCGGCCGCAGACGCCGGAAATCTTGGTCGGATTCAGCGAAAGATTCTGTTCCTTGGCCATCCGGATGGATACCGGCGCAAAATCAGAAAGATAGGAATGGCAGCAAAGGACGCGGCCGCAGATGCCGACGCCGCCTAAAAGCTTCGTCTCATCACGCACGCCCACCTGCCGCAGCTCAATCCGCGTGCGGAATACCGCCGCCAGATCCTTCACCAGCTCGCGGAAATCAATCCTCCCATCTGCGGTAAAATAGAAAAGGACTTTATTATTATCAAACGTATATTCTGCGTCTATCAGCTTCATCTCCAGGCCATGCTTCTGAATCTTCTCCTTGCAGATCCGCATGGCTTCCCGCTCTTTTTCACGATTGCGCAGCGCATGGACGTCGTCTTCCTCCGTCGCCATACGGATGACCTCTTTCAGCGGCGGTACGACCTTGTCGTCCTCCACCTCACGCACGCCCCCGATCGCTGTGCCATACTCAATTCCGCGCGCGGTCTCCACGATCACGTGATCCCCCGAATGAATCTCGTAGGACTTCGGGTCAAAGTAATAGACCTTACCCGCGTTGCGGAATCTGACTCCAATAATTTTAACCATGTATATTCTCCTTAATCACCAGGAACAGAAGCTGCATTGTCAGGTCAAAATTGACATTCGCGCTAAGGCGCGTCTTCGCCGTCTCAATGGCTTTCATCACTTCCTCCGCCCCCTCATAAGAACACCTGCGGACAGTCTCCCGGATCGTGCGCAGCTCGTCTTTAAAAATCAGGCCGTCAATATCTTGCGTCGCCTTGTAGTACACCATATCCCGGTACCAGAGCGCGAGAATATCCAGATAATCCTGAATGGAAATCTTATATTCCTGCACCTCTTTTACATAATCAATAATCGCGCTGATCTCCATCTCGCCCGCGTTACGGATCAGGCGCATCGCGGAGGATTTGATCGCGTTAAAGTCCTCCGAGGACGCCAGCCGTTCGGCCTTGCCAATATTTCCCTGAGCAAACGCCGCGCAGATATCCGCCTGATAATCCGGTATCTGAATCTTCTCCATCAGATACTTTTTCACAACCTCATCCGGCACCGGCTTCAGATTCAGCGTCACACACCGGGAACGGATCGTATCCAGAAGCGCCCGATCATTCGCCGTCAAAAGCAGAATAATCACATAATCCGGCGGCTCCTCAATCGTCTTGAGGATCGCGTTCTGCGCCTGCGGCGTCATCTTTTCCGCGTCAGCGATAATGTATATTTTATATTTGCCATTATATGGACGAATCTGCGCGTCGCCGATCAGCTGCTCCCGCACATCATCCACGCCGATGCTCGACGGCTTCTCATGCCGCACATAGATAATATCCGGATGATTGCCGCTCTCGGCCTGCTTACAGGAATGGCACTTCCCACAGGCGTCCACCGCCAGGCCGGCCTGTTCCTCCGGAAGAAGCCGCTCCTCCATCCCTCCGACGATAAGCTCCGGCGTCTTCACATTTTCACACTGTAATGTCTGGGCAAAAGCATTCGCAAGTACACTTTTTCCCGTCCCCTTTTCGCCGCTTAATATATACGCATGGCTCACCTTGCCGGAGCGAATCGCCCTCTCCAGGTGCGCAATCTCCTTTTTATGTCCAAGAATGCTCTGAAATCCTGCCATTGTGCCCTCCTGTGTGCATCACGGACGATACTACGATACTTATTGCAGTTTCGAATAAAAAAATCTCATTAACGCTTCACAGTATAGCATACTTTGCGAATTCTGTGAAGTAAGGACCTGTTAAAGTTCCTGGATCATAAATACGCTTTCCGGTCAATTTTCCCATTATAAGTGCGCCTGATACGTTCTACCTGTTCGTAACCGGAGGGCACCTTGTAAGCCTCCAGTCTGGACGCAAGGAATTGCCGGAGCTCTTTTTTGTCGAGTTTCCGTCCGTCGCGCAGCACAACCAGCAGCTTCAGCGCCTTCCCGGTGATAGCGTCGTCTACGCCTACGCAGATACAGTCCTGCACATCTTCCTTCGCAAGCGCCGCGTCCTCTACCTCAGAGGGCGCCACCTTCATCCCGCCAACGTTAATGACGTCACCCTTTCGCCCAAGGATATAGATGAATCCATTCTCATCTTTGTAGCCAATGTCATTTGTATAAAAAATGCCATCACAAAGACACTGCGCAGTCAGCTCCGGTTCGTTCACATATCCGATCATGTTCGTCGCGCTTTTGCAGGCGATCAATCCGGTATGCTCTGCGGAAGAAGCAATCTCATGGTGTTCCTCATCCACTATCCGAACCTCTGAATTCTTCGTCTCCCGTCCAATGCAGTTTTTCATGCCGGGATGCTCATTGTAATTATACATACAGATCATGCCGGACTCTGAGGAACCATAGCTGTTGTACAGCCTGGAGTGCGGAAGAAGCGCGCAAAGCCTTTCCTTGTCCGCTTCGGGAATCGGCGCGGTGGAAGACATAATATAATCAATCTTGTCCGCATATTCCCCAATCTTGTCTCCGGAGAGCGTGAACATCATCCGAATATAAGCGGGAGGCAGGCAGCAGCTGACTCTCTCGCAGGGATAATCCAGCGCCTCATAAAAATCCCGCAGATTCATCATTCCATTTAAAAGATAACCGGCGCCGCCCTGCACCAGTGCAGCCGTCAGATTGCGGATCGCGTTCGCGTGGTTCAACGGTCCCGGAACCAAAAGAACAAAATCCTTTGGAACCAAAACCCCGTAAATCAGGTTTTCCGCAAGCGCAAAAAGCGCGCCGTGCGACATCTCCACGCCCTTGGATTTGCCCGTAGTCCCCGTTGTAAATAAAATCTCCCCCGGCTCCTCCGCCCTCGGAAAGGAAATCTCCGGCAATTTCCCGGCAGGGATATCCGGAATTGGTATTCTGCTGTCAATAAAAATCGAAGGATACAATTCTGCCGCCGCAGGGTCGTCGCTGATGATCGCATCCGCGTTTATCGCTCTCGCCGCATTCGCAATACCTTCATTTGAAATTGTACGCTCCAGGGAGGCCATCACGCCCCCTGCAAGATGAATGCCCAGATACAGAACAATATGCTCGATTGTCTGGCTGGTCTTTACCACTACCACGCTGCCCCTGACAACACCCTTTTCTCCAAGCCAGCTCACGCAGCACTTCACCTCATGAACCAGCTGCGCATACGTCACTTCTCTTTCCTTTGTGATAATTGCCTTCCGGTCCGGTATCTCTGCCGCATGTTCAAAGACGTATTCCTCAATGGATTTCCACACTTTTTTATCCTCACCTTTTATTTCGCATTCTGCAGCCGTTCTACCAGGCGCGCCATGCCCGCGACCGAATTGAAGTTTGCTTCAATAATCTCCACGTAGGGAATCGCTATCCCGAACTCCATATTCAGCGCCCCAACGATCCCAATCAACGTAACCGAATCCAGAATCCCGTCATCCCAGAGCAGTTTCGTCGTTTCAAATTCGATCTCCGGATATTCCTCTTTTAAAAGTTCTAAAACCTGTTGTTCCATTATCGTTCGCCTTTCCTGTCTCTTTTTCTTCTTAAAATTGCCTTTTTATGTAAGCTCTTCTATTCGCTTTCTTCCTCCAGCGCATTCAGGTAATTCGCCAGCACCTTCGAAAATTCCCTGGCCGCATCGCCATTCATATGGCCGTCATAATCCGTAAAATCTTCAATCTCATGCGAAGCTTCAAAATAATAATCCGTATTAAAATTCAGGCAGGTAATCCCTTTCTCCGCAAAGAACTCTGCAAAGTAATCATACGCTTCCATATAATTATCCCACCAGGTACCCAGCGTCGCTGCCGGAATCGGCGTGATTACCGCCACAAACTCAATCCCGTTTTCTTCACATAAGTCGATGGTCTTTTCGAGGTATACCATATTCTCCTCTACAAGCGCATCCAGCGTAAACAGATTCGGCACAGTCAGCTGCAATGCAGAGGTATCCACGGCATATCGCTCAATAAAGCCGCTTTCATGGTATTCCTGCGAATCACTTTTTAAGCTGTCCACGCTATAGTCGCCCGTAAGCTTTTGCGTAAGCGTGTCAGCTACCCTGGGCAGCTCGTAGGACAAAGAATATTCATACCACGGGAACAGCACTGTCCGGAAATTCGTCTGCGCAATACAGTCAAAAAAGTATTCCGCCTTTGTCAGCGAGAGCGGAAACTCGTGGTAGAAGAGCAGATAATTGTTCCCCTCTTCCTTTTCCGTCACAAAATAGCCCGGACCGATTTCATAAATAATCCGCGTGGGATCCTGCTTTTCAATCGCCAGCTTTGTGAGATAGTAAACATCAATCCCGTATTCCCCGCCCACACAGGCATTGTGGGCGCTTCTCCCGGTGATCTCCTCCATCGTATCCGGGTCAATTCCCATCTTTCCATGGGAGGTGCCCACAATGATGTCATCATAGTGCGTCGTGGTGATCGCGTGAATGTCATTGCGCATGAAGGTACACGGATACAGAGCAAGATCCAGCCCGTACAAAAGCAGCACAAAAGCAGCCGCGACAAGCAGTATTTTCCACCAGGTCAGCCGCCGGGCGGCCGCTGATTTTTTTGCAGGCATTTCCTTTTCTGACAGTTCCGTCATATGGGCGCCCTGCTGATTTTCGTCAAAATTGAGCATAGATAAAGCCTTTCGTTGCGTCTGTTGATCCAAACAGGCCAATAGACAAAAGTAATGCAAAATAAATCGCCGCTGTAGCCGGAAGCGGAAGCTTTGCCAGAGATTCCCGGATTTTTACCCCGCGCTCCTGTAAAATATCTACTGCCAGCAATACAACGCATCCGCACACAATAATCAAAAGCGCGTAGGGCGTAAAAGACAGCCCGTCTCTTCCCGCCGGTATCGTCAGAAGCAGCGACGGCCGGAAGCTGGTAAAGGTATTTCTGATCATCTGGAGCGCCTGCGCCATCGAATCTGCGCGGCTAAAATACATCCGGCTGATCGTCAGAAGCAGTGTGCGCACAATCATAAAGCCGTGATACCACGGTTCCGTCCCGGAAATATGCAAGGCTTTTTTCCACTGCCGGTAGCGGTCGGCCAGCAATTCGCTCGCTCCGATAATCAGGCCATTATAAAATCCGAAGAACACATAAGTTCCCCCTGCGCCATGCCAGATACCGACAACCAGAAATACAAGTACGTCCGCCAGAGCAATCGGCACCATCCTGCCCGTCTTGCGCCCGAATTTTTTCTTCGCCCACACGGTAATCTTCGTCATCCAGCCGGAGAGCATGATCGGGTAGAAGAGATAATCCTTCATCCAGCGGCCCAGCGTAATATGCCAGCGCCGCCAGAAATCTGCGACCGAAGTCGAAAACAGCGGCCTCTGGAAATTCTCTTCCAGTGTAATCCCGTACATCTGCGCAAGGCCGATCACTATATCCATCGCGCCGGAAAAATCCGCGTAAAGCTGGATCAGATACAACAACGCCCCAAAAAACGCCAGCCCCTGGTATTGTTCCGGAGCAGCGAAAATCGCATCGACAAAAACAGCGGCCCAGTCCGCAATGACCATCTTTTTAAAGAATCCCCAAAGCATCCGCTGCGCACCGCGGATGAGATTTTCCCGCTTCAGGGCATGCGGCTCAAAAAGCTGGCTGGCCAACTGATTGTACCGTCCGATCGGTCCCTGCATGATCTGCGGAAAGAAGGAAACAAAAAGCGCGTAATGCAGCGGACGTTTTTCCGCGGTAATCCGCTTAAGATAAACATCCAGCAGATAGCCGGAGGACTGGAACGTATAAAAAGAGATTCCCAGAGGAAGCACCAGATCCAGTCCGCGCAGTTTCATATCAAAAAGCGCATTCAGCGCGTCAAGCAGTATGCCTGTGTACTTTGTCAGCCCCAGCATAAAAAAATTAAGAACCAGAGCCAGAATCAGAATCCACCGGACCTGCTTTGGCTCGCGGCCTTTTTCATACAGATACCCAATCAGCCTTCCCGCCACAAAGGTGACAATCGTGGAAAACAGAAGAAAACCAACCAGCCGCACGCCCGCTGTCAGATAATAAATATAGCTGAACAACAGCAGTACAACCCAGCGGAACCTCGCGGGGACCAGGTAGTAAATCACAACGCTTGCCCCCGCAAATAATAGAAAGGTATTTGATACGAATGACATAATCTCTTAGTTTAAAACCCCTCCGGTCAGACACGCATTATCAGTCGACGATGTCTCAGATGAACTTGAACTGTCATCTGTCGATGCCGCTGCCGCCGCCTGCGCAGCCGCTGCCGCCGCTGCTTCCTGCGCCGCTGCTGACGCTGCCGCCTGTGCAGCAGCCGCTGCCGCAGCTGCCGCCGCTTCCTGTGCAGCCGCTGCTGCTGCCTGTGCGTTCTCCTCCGCCTCAACCGCTGCCAGCGCTTCGTCCTCATCCGCAGTCAGATAGCGCGCCGCCACGTAGCCGGTCAGGTCATCCTGGCTGATCAGGAACCAGGCGGACGTCCCGCCGAGAACCTCCAGCTCGCTGCCCCGATCCACGTATCCCAGTGCCTCCGAAGAACCATCCGCGCTCTCGCGAACAATCACCTGACCTGTCGTATACATCGTCACGGACGCTTCCAGCGTAATCTCATCCGCCGTCTCATAATAATTTTTCACATTTCCGTCCGCATCCGTCCCATAAAGAAAAAAGAATCCGATCTTCTCCGTCAAAGTCAGGTCTGCCAGCGCGGTCAGCTCCGCCGCATTTTCGATCTCAAACGTATGTACGGTGCCGTCCTCTGCCGCAAAAACAAGCGCTGTTTCCGCATCGTTCTCATCCGCAGCTTCGGAATCCGCGTCCTCCGTGGCTTCCGCTGCGGCGCTCTCCACCACAATCCCCGTCGCGTTTGACACCGTCAGCGTCTCTTCGCCCAAAGTGATTTCCAGCTCTGTAATCACAATCTCCGCATCAGCTTCTGTGTCAGCCTCCGGCGCCGTTTCCAGCTCCGTCTGGGCGCTTACTGCCTCAGTCTCCTCCTCGGCAAACGCCATACAGCCCGTTCCCATGGCGCCTGATACGCCCAGAAGAACTGCCAGCAAAATGCTTCCCGCCTGTTTTGAATATCCTGTCCTCATAATTGCAAATCCTCTCCTGTTTTATTTCTGTGTTTCTTACTTCAGCAGCTTCTTCTTTGATGAATAATATGTATACTGCAATTTCTTACCGGTCTTCGTATAAGTCATCTTATATCCGCTGTGTGCTGCCGTATTATTATTCAGGGTATGCTGCACATACGCAAAATTCGGATCATAGACATAGGTTGTTCCCTTGAGCTTGATCGTGACCCAGGCATGCTTTGCAAGCACAGCATTACCGTCCGAGTCATAGCTGGAAATAATATATCCCGACACAAATTTTGCGTCATATCCGAGTACCTTTGCCATCTGGTAAAACGTCGCGGCCATCACATTGCAGTCGCCCCGCTTTTTCTTAAACCCATAAATAGCGTAGTATTGCGCTTTGGACTGCCCCGAAGCAGGCGAACCCGTAACCGCCGCATAAGTAATCTGCGTCGAGCACCAGGTAAATGCCTTTTTTAACGTCTTGCTGTTCGTGCTTGCCCTGCCGATTTTCTCCAGCTGGATTCCCGCCCGTCCGGCCGCCTCGCTGACCTTCTTACAGACGCCCTTTGCGCTGATCCGGTAATAATTGCCATCGATCTTAATGCCAAGCTTATCCTTGACGAGCTTCCCATTTTTATAATAATACAGTTTCCCGTTCTTCTTCACCAGGCCATTTTTCGTCGTCGAAGAAGAGGTACCCGAAGCCGCATAGGTCACAGCCGGAGCCGCGCAAAGCGTCACCATCATAGCCACCAGCAGCAGAAAAACCATTTTTTTCATACCCGTTCCTCCTGTTATTCCGTCCTTAAATCGTATAAACCGCATATACGGTTTCCGTGCCATCCGGCGCGCGCAGGCCATAGACCGTAAAATGCGCATAAGTAAGCGTGATATCCGTATAGCCCAGAATCAGACAGCTGTTCGACTCAGTCCGCTTCTTTGGAGTCCCCAGAAGCTTCACCAGCTTCGCCAGATCAGAGCCCCTCTTTGCCGCGGCGCGCAGCTTTTTCGTTTTGGCTTCCTTGTATACGCCTTTCGAGCTGAAATAATAAAGCTTTCCTGTCTCCTCATTCACATAAGTCCCGCTCACCAGGCGCGCTTTCGTATCAAATCCGTATTTCTTGCCATTGATGGTCTTGAGCTTGATATTATACGTACAGTCCATGGTCGTGGTCGCCATAACCGCGGCGCCGTTGGAACCGAAATAATACCGGTTGGTGGTCGTCTTGCCGCTTGAAGATGTTTTTGTAACCGTCTTCCATGTGTTCTTAAGCTTCACGCCATTCTTATAATAGTAATACTTCCCGTTCTTCTTCACCAGGCCATTCTTTGTCGCCGCCTGCGCCGTGATGGACGTCCCGCCAAGCACATTTGAGACAGCCGGCGTCTGCATCATCGCCAGACAGAGAATCAGCAGCAAAGCCTTTTTTAAAAATCGCTTCATTCTTTTCATCAAAATAATAATCTCCTTTCTTTTTCAGCAATACCCCTGGAAAGCAGCAGTCTCAGAACTCAATCTGGCACCTGACAGTATAGGGGTAAATAGCAGGCTGATCCGTGCCAAAACGCGCCCCCATATTGTCATAATACTTGCCGTCAATGATCACAAAGCCGTGCTGCGCTGTGATCGCGACCACATACGGCGTATACCCCAGCTCCTTTGCGCACGAAGCGATCAGGCTCGCCATACCGTAGCAATTCCCCGTCAGGTTGGTATTGAGCATCTCCACTGCCCTGGAATACGGCCAGGTGCTTGTAGCAGCCTCCGCGTTCGTCAGCGGGTCATACCCGGTAAACCTCGTGTACGCGATAATGTAGTTAAAGCATTTCCGGAACTTCTCGGCATTCGTCTGATCCGAGGTCGTGTGTTTGGCGATGAATGCCTGTGTCTTGATCGAACACAGCACCTTTACATTGCTGGTATCCGCCACGGTCGCCACACCCTTCGAGCTGATCGTATAATAGGTTCCCTTGATCTCATAGGCTGTCTTATCCGTCACCAGAGTCCCATCCGACAGGAAATAGTATTTCTTTCCCTTGATCGTCTTTAGCCCCGTCACCCGGTAGCCTTTCTTACTGATATAGTATTTGCCGGTCGAAAGAGTCAGCCACTTCCCGGCCGGATACACGACGCCGCTCTTTTTGAGATAATAATAGTGGCCTTCGTACTCAATCCACTGCTCTTTGAGCATACAACCGTCTGAGCCAAAATAATATTTCTTTTTATTCACTGTCACCCATGCGTTGGTCACAGCCGCCCCGGTGGTCTCATCGAAATAATAAGTGTTGCCTTTGACTGTTTTCAGCCCATAGACAAGAGACGGCTTCAGATAATAAAGCTTCTTTTTGACCGTCAAAAGCCCCGTCTTCCTGCGGCCGGACTCCAGATAGTACTTTTTGCCGCCAAGCTTTTTGAAACCGGTGGACGTAACAATCGTACCGTCTGCCTTCTGCCAGTAATAATAGCCGTCGATCTTGACCCAGCCGGCCTTTTTCTTCGTCGTCGTGCTGCTTTCCGACACAGCCGCCGGCTCATCGCTTGCCGAAGCGGCCAGCGTCCCCGCCGACCATGTCCAGATCATCAGTGCCAGAAACAGCAGCGGCAGCAGCCGGCGCAACCCATAACTCTCACAAATTCTCCCTTTCATATCCTTTCCCACGACCTCCCTTCTGATTATAAGTTTATATGTCTGATTATACAAAAAAGTGGCAGATATTTCCACCACTTTTCAATATATTTTTGGTAACAGTTCAGAACAGCATCGAAATGAAAAGACAGACTGTGCAGGTTTACCTGCTAAAGGCTGTGTTTTCATTTCGGGATGGGCGGAACACCCATCAAGCCACAGACATATGACGCGTTAGCGGCATATAGCCTGCAGCGCAGGCGGTCTGCGGCCTGCTGTTCTGAATAGTTACATTTTAAGTACGATTACAATCTCGCTTTTATATAATCTGCCAGCTCGTCCATGCAGATCTCCCTGTCATCATTGTTTGGAAATCGTCTCGTGATCCCGGCACGCGCGATATTTTTCTCAGAAAAGTCCTCCTGGTCTGCCAGGAATCTCCGGCACATCTCTACATAATCCGGCACTTCCTGCTTTTTTTCCCGTTTCATGGCCCGTTCCAGACGTTTTCCATCCTCTACCTCAATGTACAGCGGCACGACCCGGTCGGCGCCGTAATAATCCCGCATTTTTTCATACGATACCAGTGTTCCGAGCGCAAGATAATTGAACTGCTCCATATCCATCGAATCGCTGTCCGCCGTAAAATAATGCCAGGGACCCTGCACGGTATCATAGGTTCTGAGTTCGATCACTTTCCCCTCCGCCTGCATCTTTTGCAAAATGTCCAAAGTCACAAAATGGTACTCCACTCCATCCGTCTCCTTCGCGCGAATCGGGCGCGTTGTATACAGAACGATCGGGCGAAGCTTCAGCTCCGTCCGGGAGAGAAGCTCCGCATAGATGGTATCCTTTCCGCTTGCACTTTTTCCCATAATATAAAATATCTTTCCCATTTCACCTGGATCTCCGTCTGTTTCTCATTCACACATATCCGCTATTTTCATCGTTGTTTCCCGTATTCTTTATGCTTTGCTTATCCCGTCAGCCCTGCTCAGGGTTGTCCCGGCGCTGCAATCCGTCAGCCACGCACCGAATTGTCCCGGCGCCGGAATCCGTCAGCCACGCACCGGGTTGTCCCGGCGCTGGAATCCATCCGCCACGCACCGGATTGTCCCGGCACTGTAATCCGCCAGTCCCTGTACGTTCAGTCCGCTCTCCCGGTAACGCGCAAGCAGCCCCGGCAGCTCCGCAGGGATACGCTCTCCCGGCACCAGAAGCGGGATTCCGGGCGGATAAAGATAAACGAATTCCGCCGCAATCCGTCCCGGACTATCCCTCAGAGAGACCGCTTCCTTAGGAAGCTCGTCCGCTTCCGCCATCGTGATGCACCCTTCCGGCCGCGGCAGGATCAGGGCGTCTTCCACATCGGTTCCTTCACCGGAAGCGCTTCCTGTTACAGCTTCCTCTGATCCGGAAACCCTGCGTCCATCCTCATTTTCGCTTTTAAGCCAGGCGTCCGTCTCCAGAAGCGCACGTTCCAGACGTTCAAACCCTTCCTGCGTATCCGCGGCTGTCATAATGGCTGTAACATATCGTTCTGCAGCCATCTCAACCTCCAGATGATACCGCTTTCGCATAATATTTGCAAGCCCCGGTCCGGTCAGTTTCCCGCCGGGTTCGACCGAAATCAGGATTTTCGACCGGTCAAACAAAAAAGCGTGCAAATCCGCTTCCTTCCCCGACACAAGATGCAGATGCTTCATCCTTCCAAGATGCTCCCGCAATGCCTGAAGCCGCCGGACAAAGCAATCAAACAATTCTTCTTTTTGTGTCTCCATCAGGCGGACGCATTCATCCATCCCGGCCATCAGAACATAGCTGGGGCTGCTGCTCTGAAAAATGCCCAGGTATTTCCGCAGCCTCTCCCGGTCTGCGCGCGGCCCTTTTACATGGAGAAGCGCCGTCTGCGTCAGGGACGGCATCGTCTTATGCAGACTGTTAATCACTACGTCTGCCCCGCAGGAAAGCGCCGAATCCGGGAAATACGGATGCATCGCAAAATGTGCGCCGTGCGCCTCATCCACAATCAGGATCGCGCCCGCCCGGTGTACTTCCTCCGCAATTGCACGGATATCCGATACCACTCCATCATAAGTCGGAGACGTAATAAGAACCGCCGCGATCCGATCGTTCGTTCCTGCGTTTTCCTGCCGGCTATCCTCATATTCTGATTCTGCAGGATTTCCAGCCGTCCAGGAGCTGTGCCCTGACTGGACGAAAGCACCATTCTCCCGGCTATGCAGATTCACCGCAAGCGCGCTCCGCACCTGCTCCGGGCAAATGCTTCCGCAGATGCCGCGCCGCAGATCCGTCTCCGGATAAAGCCAGGTCACGCGAAGTCCGTTCAAAAGCGCAGCGTGATAGGCAGCCTTGTGGCTGTTCCGCGCCATCAGGATACGATCGCCGCGCCGAACAGCCGCGGACACCGCCGCAAGAATTCCGCAGGTACTCCCGTTTACCAGATAATACGTCTCGTCCGCGCCGTACAGACGGGCCGCCCGCCTCTGCGCTTCCAGAAGAATTCCCTCTGCGTGATGCAGGTTGTCGAAGCCGTCAATTTCCGTGATATCGATCGCAAATGAATCCTGAAAGGTGCGCATCTGCCGCTTATGCCCCGGCATATGCAGAGGATAAGCGTCCGATGTTGTATATTCCGTTAATTTATCTAATAAATATTCACTCAACCGAAAAACCTCCAGCCCAGGCAAAAACCGCCGGAGGAGCTGCCGCATCAGGCGCTTTCGTCCGCCTGCGTCAGTTCCTCCAGAGTTCCAAACCCATAACCCATCTCTTCCCACCGCGTCAGCAGCTCGTCAAGAATCGCGGCGTTCGTCGAGGAAGTATTGTGCAGCAGCACAATCGCGCCGGGATGTATCCGGCCAAGCAGCTTTTCAAACGCCTCTTCCTCAGTCGGCTGATCATCCTGATACCAGTCGACATAAGCCAGGCTCCAGAAAAATGTCTGATAGCCCAGCTCCTGAGCCATCGAAAGGTTGCTCTGGCTGTACTTGCCCTGCGGCGGCCGGTAGTATTTCGAGATTTCCTGTCCGGTCGCCTCATAAAACAGCGCTTCGAGCTCCTCCATTTCCGCCTGGAAGGATTCTATATCCGAGATTGCAGACATATCCGGATGGTGCGCGGTATGATTGCCCACCGTATGCCCCTCCGCGAGCATCTGGTTTACCAGCCCCGGATTATCCTCCACAAAATTTCCAACAACAAAAAAAGTCGCAGAAACGCCGTGCTTTTTCAGCGCTTCCAGAATCGCGGGTGTATTTCCATTTTCGTATCCGCAGTCAAACGTCAGATAAATGACATTTTTCTCCGTATCGCCGACAAAATACGCATCATACTGCGCCAGCTCCTCCTTCGTGGCATTCGCCACCGGCGTTTTTCCCTCTTCCTGAAAGCTCAGACCCCAGTTTTCTGTCGTCTCCGCTGACACTGCCGTACTTTCCAGTCCCGTGGTTCCAACACGCTCCGATTGTGCCGTCTCTGCCCCTTCCTCCGCCATTTCAGAGCTCTGTCCGGCGTCCGACGGTTCACTTGCCGTCAGATACGCAGCCAGCCTCCCTGTAAAAAAAGCAGCGATAAACAAAACTGCCACCGCCGCCTTTTTCCAGATAACTGCAACATTTCCATTTTGAAACATACATTGTCCTGCTTTACTTTTCGTAACGGATATTCAGAACAGCGGACCGCCTTTTCATTCTTTTCATTTTAATGCTGCTCTGAACGGTTACTCACTTTACCGCAATATATGCAGCCGCCAGGGCAATTATACCGTCTCCGTCTCAGTCTCTGTCTCGTCTTCAGAAATTTCCTCAATCACCGCATTCTCCTGCAGGAACTCATAAACCTTATCCAGCAGGAAGTAACGTGTCAGATCTTCCTGGGTGTAATATGCCTCCACCTCTTCCGGAGTCTCAAGCCCATAATACTCTGCGTACCGCTCCAGGCCTTCCTGATACTCTTCGTCTGATATCTCCATGCCTTCCGTCTCAGCGACCGCCATCAGAAGCAGCTCCTGATGCAGGCTGTCCTCCACCGCATCCTCCAGAAGCCCCAGAAATTCCTCCTCAGACCCAAAATACGCCTCAATAAAATCTGTATATTCCATCGAATAATAGCTCGCGATCAGCTCATAATACGCTACCGCGTCGTCCACACAGTAATCCACCAGATCCTGCGGATATTCCGTAATCTCAGAGCCAGCCGCAAGCGCCATGTAAAGCGCCTCCTGCACATTATAGAGCCAAGTATCATCCGCGTCCTCCTCCAGATAGCTGCGGACATATTCCAGATAAGAATCCACATCCGTATATTCGCCGTCCGTCGCGGTCTCCACCACCTCATCCGACAGCTCCGGCACACTCATAATCGAATTCACCGTAACGGTAAACACAACATCCTGCCCGGCCAGATCCGTATAATAATAATCCTCCGGGAAGGTCAGGTCCAGATCAACGGTCTCTCCCACATCCACCCCGATCAGGCCTTCCTCGAAGCCGTCAATAAAAGTACCGGAACCGATCTCCAGCTCATAATCTCCGGATCCGCCGTCAAATTCCTCTCCATCCATCGTACCCACGTAAGTAATATCCACGGTATCGCCGTCCTGCACCGTGCCCTCCGTCAGCCATTCCACCGCGTCCGAATAGCTGATCAGGCTCTCCGCCTCGGCCAGAACCTCTTCATCGGTCACCTCCGTCGAATCCACCTGAATGCTCAGCCCCTTATACTCGCCAAGCACCACATAATCCAGCGCCGTATAGGTCGGGCGCACCGCCTCTGTCTCCGCTTCAGCCGCTTCCTCTGTATCTTCTTCCACAATCACATCTGCGTCCGTTTCACTCTCAGCGACCGCTTCCGTCTCATCCGCCAGCACAATAGCCGGAGCCGCACTGGCCGCCATCACACAGACACATGAAATCGCCATTAAAAAGCTTTTTCTTTTCATAAAAGTAAGTCCTTCCTTTTCCTGGATTTTCAAAACTGTCAGCCTGCCTCTGCCCGAACTCACAAATCCGCTCCGGGCGGCAAACACTTTCGCCCAGTATAACATATCTCCGGTTATTTTTCAGCCAGTAAATGAAATTTAAGAAAAATATCGCTTTTCGCTTCCGCACAGGGGCAAACAGACCTCCCGCCAAATTTACGCTTGCCCTTTTACCTAAAGAATGGTAAAATAATCCGCAGTGAATTGCAAAAGAAGCAAAGAAAAGAAACAAAGCCTAAGTGACGGAGGTGCCTATGTCAACCTTTCTAAAAGTATTACTTATCATCCTGATTATCCTTGTAGTCGCGCTTGTGGTACTCTATTTTGTTGGGCGGCGGATGCAGAAAAAGCAGATCGCTCAGGAAGAACAGATGGAAGCCGCGAAGCAGACCGTTTCGATGCTGATTATAGATAAGAAGATGTTGCCTGTAAAGCAATCCGGACTTCCGCAGATGGTGATTGACCAGACGCCGAAGCTGATGCGCCGCTCCAAGCTGCCGATCGTGAAAGCAAAGGTCGGTCCCCGCATCATGACACTGGTTGCCGACGCCAAGGTATTCGACGTAATTCCAGTCAAAAAAGAAGTCAAAGCCGTGGTCAGCGGCATCTACATCATGGAAGTTAAGAGCGTTCGCGGCGGCACACTTGAGAGAAAGCCGGAAAAGAAACCCGGATGGCGTGCGCGTCTCTCCTCCTTCGTTTCCAGAAAGCAGAAAGAGCTGAACGAAGAAGAGAAAGCAATGAAAGCACAGAAATCACAGAAGTCATCCAAAAAATCAAACAAAGCCTGAAAATCTGTCCCGCCGAAAAACAATCGGCGGGACTTTTTATGCACACGAGCCGCGTAAGGAATTTTCCAGCTTACGCTGGACGCGGCTCGGCGCAGCGGATAGGGGAAGAAGAGCACTCCCCCTATCCGATTTGCGCCAGGCAGAGAATCCTATGCCGGAAGCGACGACAGCGGCGGAAGATGATCCTTCGTCATGATGCGAATCTGAATACGGCTGTCCGATACATACTCATAATTGAGTTCCAGCGCATAATCTACCGTAATTTCAATCAGCTCGTCACTCTCCGATACCTGCATTGCACCCACATCAAAGCCCGCAAGCAGATTTCCAGCCGGAGTATTATACCAGCTCATATTTTTCGTATTCTCCTCAAAAATCATTTTGGTATACACGGCTCCCCGGCGAAGCACCTCCAGGTGACGGTCACGCAGTGTGATGCGATTTTTCATCACATCGCCGCTCTCCTCATCCATCTCCTCATACTCTACGTAATGTTTTCCATTGCGCAGGTAATATTTTCCGGGAGAGAAGACCTCTACCTCATCATCCTTGGCCTCCTCCGCGGAAGCATTGTCCGACTCCTTCACGCGGTGAAGCCCCTTTACACTAATCCAGACATCTTTTGTCATAACGCGATTATCCTCTGGTTTTCATCCACGCTCAGCCGAATAGTTACCTCTACATTTTCGCCCCTGACCACGCAGCAAGTGCGTGGTCGGGTGTGAACAGTAACATCAAATATCCGTGCAGGCACAGCTGCCCGGCTTGCTGCTTCGCGGGAATCATTATAGTAAACGAGTGCATATTTTACAGTCCTGTTTTTCAGCCAGGTCAATTTTTTCGGCAGAAGTCAATATTCCTCAATATTAATCTTCTGTATCGTCTCGATGTCATAAGGCAGGATCGAATTGGCAAAATGCCCGAATTTCTCCGCCATATCGCTGACAAAGAACCGGTATGGCTCTGTCGCGGGGGGATCCGCAGGCTCATCCGTATTTTCAAGCCCTTCCCGCGCAAGAAGCTCTCCCAGCTCCTTCGCCGTCTCGAAGGCCGGGTTTACCAGCGTAATCTTTTCACCCACAAGCTCCCGGATCAGCGAGCGCAGCAGCGGATAATGCGTGCAGCCTAAAATCAGGCTGTCTATATCTTTTTCCAGCAGCTCATCCAGATAGCGCCGCGCCACTTCCTTCGTAACCGGATCCTTCAGCCAGCCCTCTTCCACCAGCGGGCAAAACAGCGGACAGGCTTTTTCGTAAACCGTAATGGAAGGATCCTCCTCGTAGATCAGCTTCTGGTACATATGGCTATTGATTGTACTTTCTGTCCCAATCACGCCGACCCGCCGATTCCGCGTCGCGCTCACCGCTACCCGCGCACCCGGACGGATCACGCCAAGAATCGGGATGTCCAGATCCTTTTCCACCTCATCCAGCGCCAGTGCGCTTGCGGTATTACAGGCGATCACGATCGCCTTGACATCCTGCGTCTGTAAAAAATGAATGATCTGCCGCGCATAGCGGACGATAGTGACCTTCGATTTGCTGCCGTAAGGCACGCGCGCCGTATCTCCGAAATAAACGATATGCTCCTTCGGAAGATTTCTCATAATCTCCCGCGCTACCGTCAGCCCGCCGACACCGGAATCAAAAACGCCGATGGACGCCCTGCAATCCACATGATTCGTTTCCATAAAATGTGAACCTCGTTTTGTTATAGTTATTTCAGTCTTCAGCAGATAAATCTGCACAGCCAGTCTTTTCATTTTGATGCTGTTCTGAACTGTTTTATCATTTTAAAACAAAACCGCTTCTCCGTCAACTATTGCGTAGCAGACGGCCTCTTCCTCCGGGAATTCCGCCCTGCCGGCTGTTGCCTCCGTCACGGCCTCCCGCAGCGCGGCAGCCTGCTCTTTCGGCATGATTGTGCGCAAAAGCACGGTATCTGTATACTCCGAATCCAGCAGCGGCAGCCCCTTTGAACCCAGCAAATATTGAATCCTGCCAACGCCGGTATAATCCGTCCGGATTGCCAGCCGGACGCCCTCCTGCTTTTCAATAATCGTACTGCTTTCAAGACCCGCCTGTACGGATTTCGAGTAGGCGCGAACCAGGCCGCCCGTTCCCAGCAGAACGCCGCCAAAATACCGCGTCACCACCACAACCATATTATGAACATCCTCACCCAGCAGTACCTCCAGCATCGGCCGTCCCGCTGTCCCCTGCGGCTCTCCGTCGTCACTGCACCGCTGCAGCTCCTGGCGCCCGCCTATCACATAAGCATAGCAATTGTGCCTCGCGTCCCAATATTTTTTCTTCATGGCAGCAATAAAAGCCAGCGCATCCTCCTCGGTATCCGCCGGACGCACCGTTGCGATAAAGCGGGACTTCTTTTCCACGATCTCGGCCTCTCCGCCCCTGTATACGATCTTCATAGCATCAAAAACCTCTTCTTCCCTTCATCTGCCTGCCATCTTACTACAAAATCCTGCTCCCGGCAACCACGCAAATCAGAACGGAGTATAAAACAGTCATTTTCGTCAAATACTATTATAGTAAACGACGTAAGTCGTTTTACTTTGCGCCGGACGCAAGGCTGCGTAAGCAGCCATTCCTCATGCGTCCGTGTGCATCACAGAAAGGAACGGTCTCTATGAAAGACGCAAATGAAAACAGGCAACGAATCGGAAGCCACAGCTTTTTGGAGAATTTTCCGCAAAAGCTGAAACGTATTCCCTGGAAAAAGATCGGCATTGGGATCGCCGCGGCTGCGGCGGTATTCTTCCTTACGATGCTCCTCATCATCTGGCGCCTGATTGCGGCTGCCCCGTCCATCGATTCCATCGACGTTTCCCCATCCGGATCCGCCACCTGGATCTGCGATGAGGATGGAAATTATCTGCGCCGCCTCTCTCTTTCGGAATCCAACCGGGACATTGTATCACTTGAAGAGATTCCGGATACTCTGCAAAACGCAGTCGTCGCTATCGAAGATTCCCGTTTTTATGAGCACAACGGTATCGACCTGCGTGGCATCGCGCGCGCTTTCTGGAAGGGCATCACCAGCGGCTCATTCTCGGAGGGCGCCAGCACCATCACGCAGCAGCTGATCAAAAACAGTGTTTTCACAGACTGGACGCAGGAGGATTCCTTTGCCGACCGCTTTGCCCGGAAGGTGCAGGAGCAGTATCTGGCAATTCAGCTTGAAAAGCAGCTTTCGAAGGAAGAAATTCTCGAAAATTATCTGAATACCATCAATTTCGGTTCCGGCTGCTACGGCGTGGAAGCGGCAGCGCAGCGGTATTTCGGCAAAGAAGTCTCTGACCTGACTCTCTCCGAATCGGCCGTTCTCGCGGCAATCCCGCAGAATCCCACCGCCTGCAATCCCATCGAATACCCGGAAACAAACCAGTCCCGGCAGCGCCTGATTCTGCGCTACATGGAGGAACAGGGCTATATCTCCCACGAAGAACGGATGGAAGCACTCGAAGACGACGTTTATCTGCGTATCAGCGCCCATAACGAATCCTATGAAGCCGACGCTGCCTACACATACTACGAGGACGCGCTGATCGACCAGGTTGTGGAAATGCTGATGTCCGAGCTGAACTATTCCTACGAGCAGGCCGCAAAAGCCGTATACAGCGGCGGCCTGCGGATCTATTCCGCGCAGGACGCCAGTCTCCAGGCGATCTGTGATGAGGAATTTCAGAATCTGGCAAATTTCCCCGAAGGTACACAGTACGGCGTCGACTACGCGCTTGTCATTCAGGAAACCGACGGCTCCACCACTGCCTACGGCTCCGAAGCACTGCGCTCATGGGTACGCGAAAATGTCAATGCCTCCTTTGACCTGCTCTGCGACACACAGGAAGAAGCACAGAACTACGCAGACGCGTTCCGGGAAAACATTTTAAGCTCGGATTCGACTGACGATTCTGCCGTCGATAACAGTGCAGTTCTAACCCCTGATGCCAGCTCAGTTGATGGCAATGACTCCGGCACGACTTCCTGCTCCGTACTCTCCGAGCGTCTCACCCTTTCCCCGCAGCCGCAGGCCTCCCTTGTCCTGATTGAACAGGAGACCGGCTTCGTCCGTGCGGTCGTAGGCGGACGCGGAGAAAAAACTGCCAGCCTGACGCTGAACCGCGCGACCGATACCACCCGGCAGCCCGGCTCCACCTTCAAAATCCTGACAGCTTACGCCCCCGCGCTCGATTTCGCGGGACAGACACTCGCCACGCTCTACGAAAATGAGCCTTACGAATACGAAAATGGCACCCCGGTCAGCAACTGGGATATCACCGACTATTCCGGCACCGTCACCATCCGCGAGGCCATCACCCGCTCTATCAACGTCGTCGCCGTCCGGTGCATTACAGAAATCACCCCGCGCCTGGGCTTTACCTACGCCGAACGGTTCGGCATTTCTACGCTTGTCGACGACTGGGATTCACCCGACGGGACCTCTGACGTCATCCAGCCGCTCGCGCTCGGCGGCATCACAAACGGCGTAACCAATCTTGAACTCTGCGCCGCCTACGCCTCCATCGCAAATGGAGGAATGTACGCCGAACCACTTTTCTTCACAAAAATTCTTGACAGCGATGGAACGATACTGCTGGATGCCAGCAATCGTTCTGCCTCAGCGAGTGCCAAAGAAAACAATTCCGGCAGCAGCACTGCTTCCGACCGGCAGAACACTGCCGACAACAGCGGCGCCACGGCCGCCTCCGTCTCCAGCCGACAGACTGCCTCCGTAAGCAATAATACAGTAACGGACACGTCTTCCGGTCTTAGCAGCTTCACCCGCGTATTACAGGAAAGCACTGCCTTTCTGCTCACAAGCGCCATGGAAGACGTCATTTCTTCCGAGGATGGAACCGCCTACGGCACGGTCTCCGCCGCCGGGCAGCCTGTCGCCGGCAAAACCGGCACCACCTCCAGCTATAAGGATATCTGGTTTGTCGGCTACACCCCTTATTACACCTGCTGCGTCTGGGGCGGCTACGATAACAACCAGGCGCTCCCAGACGGTTTCCTCTGGCACTCCTACAGCCGCGCACTCTGGACTTCCGTAATGGAGCGAATTCACAGCGGGCTTCCCACCGGAGAATTTACGCAGCCGGAAAGCGTCGTCGAAGTGGCTCTCTGCGCAGAAACGCATCTGCCAGCCGGCGACACCTGTTCCTCTGTCTATACAGAATATTTTGCCACAGGGACAGAACCGGACGAGACCTGCACCGGTCACGCAGCCGAAACGGAAGCAGAAACAGAAAGCGGGACAGAAGAAATCACAATTTACCAGGATCTTCTTGATGAGCTCCTGCCGGAAACGGAAGCCGAAACCAATGCTGACGATAAAACAGACACAGAGACTGATAAAAGAAAGGAAGAGAGCGAAGACGAACCAAATGAGGAGGCAGCGAATGAAGCAGATGGCAGTCAGGACAGCTTCATTCCTGAAAGAGAGGATTCCGACAGCGATGGTACGGAGCTTAACACCGGTGAAACCAGCTCACTCGATGACCTGATGAACCGCCTGATTGGAGAAGGATTTTCCGGTTGCTGAAGTGAAAAAGTAAATTCCACTCCGAAAACCCCAAAAAATCGCATGGAA
>JAJPXX010000118.1 GCA_021205225.1 Lachnospiraceae bacterium | reverse complement strand
ATCATTCTCAGGCTGTTCAGACTGCTCAGGCTCTGGGGCACAGAAATGATATTTGAGTATAGATTTCGCCTCATCTTTCAGTCCTTCCGCCATCGAAAATCCCAAGTAAAAATTTTGTCGGCACAAACAATCTGCCTGTTCTGAGCACAAATCCAATATGGTTTCCAATATTTTCTGGCCTTCTTCGTCCAAAAAATTTTCCCCCATCTCTGTCACTAAATCGTCTAATTCTTGCAATGACTGCTGGTATTCCGGATTGCTTGATATCTCTCGATCAGTTAACATGATGTCATTGTCATATATCGCCTTTAGTATATATATATCCATATTCTTTCTCCTCGTATTACTAAAGTTTATACTACCTCGTATCCCAGGTTATAATTATAATTATGCTTCGATAGAAAGTCTTTTATTGTACATTTCGTACGAATAAACAGCATCTATAAGAACATCCTCGGCCGAAACATACTTCTCATTAATCTCTGACACGATCTGGCGCAAAGCAGACGGGTTCATTCGAGCCGCCCCTAATACTATCCATTCGTGTATGCTGCTCGGGAGTAAATATACTTTTTCGCTGCCTAGCCGCCTGCACACTGCTGATAAAACATCATCATACAGGATATCAACTGCGCCAAACAAGCATCTTTCATTGGTCAAAATATATGCCGATACAGCATCCTTCGTTTCCAAAAGTTCAGGAGAAAGGTCCATAATTTCTTCCAGGCACTGATATAACGGCACTATGCGGGGAGGATACATTCTGCGCGTATTCGCCAAAGCAGTTTCAAAAAGTTCTTCATCCTCTATTCCCCATATATTAATGTGATTATTACGTATAAGTATGCTTTTATCCGCATCTATTTCGCAGTAGAAGACTACCACCAGGTTAGAAAGAATTTCCTTGTGCGGCACCTGCCGGAGCAGATTGTCATTTTTAGCACACCCGTATAAACGGCATATAATTTTCTCCTTTATCTCCTCGTACTGAAGGTACTTTCTTGCATCATAGCTTACCTTTTTTTCATCGGCGCAATAGTCCCTGACTATGCCAGCGGCCAATGTTGCTATCGGTGTGCCTGCGTTATATGCATCAAATTTCGAATCAAGATAAAATGCCGGCGAACTCGACTGGGCTTGATCCATTTTCTGAAGTACGATTGCCGGTTGAGGGTTTGTGTTCAGTTTCTCGATGTTCACAATGTGTGCCCGGTATCCGTTTCCGATATATCTGGATACTTCCTCCATGAGTTCCTTTTCAAAACACTGATAATTTAACGTCTTTGTTTTTATTGATTTTAGTTCCATGCAGATTCTCCTCTCGTTTTTTTAATCGTATTAACTGGTTTCAGTCTTGCCCATAATTTCACTACAGGCAAAAATAGTTCTTTCAATATTCCTTTGTACTCCTTTCTTCGCAATTGGATGGATTTACAGTCTCACTACTATTATGTGGGTCATAACGCAATTGAAATTTAAAAACACTACTCGTCTACATATTATTATTAGAAACAAAGAAAGGAGGTGCACGGATATGTTTGTACAGCCGATGTGTGTCATTAACGACAATCCGAAAATCATCGAGGTACACTGGTATGATTACCGCCGCTCCGGTATTATGTGCCCATTGCTGACAATTAGTCTTCAGATTCCACCCGATAAGCCCATTTTAGGCGAACCGACGAGCGGAAAGATATTGGTGCAAAATACGGTCGAATACTATTTCCGTTCCTGCCATAATCCGGCTGTTAGCGGTGATGTATTTCTCCCTGACCGCTTTACACCTTTAGCGGCCGTACAGGCCTACGATAATCTTTTATCGGGGCACAATTCCGGATTGGAAATTGAGCACTATATCAGCGCTCATCATGAGGTTCTTCTGATCGAGTGTGAATCGGTGTATATCAACTATCGGGGGAATAGCTGGTTTGCGCGGTACTGGAGCCTTGATCCTGGTAATTCATTTGGATTTTTATAGGAGGTTGTATTATGTTAGAAAATACAGATAAAGATACGAGCACCTCATCTGCCATGAGATTATGGATAGATTATTTCTACAAAAAAGAAAACAGGTATTCTACAGGATTTACGACGTTTGACAATGCGCTGGAGGGAGGAATTGAACCTGGAACGGTGACGGCGTTTTCCGGACAGCCCGGAACCGGGAAAACCGCTCTCCTTGTTCAGATTGCAAATACCATCGTCAACAATGGGAATGACGTAATTTTTATATCTTCTGACATGAATACAGCACAGCTTTTCGATATCTCGTATAAGCAGGAACTGTACAGGATTAAAAAAGCAGAAGATGACTTATCACCTGTATCGGATTCCCGTTCAGAAAAGGCAAAATCTCCCGAAGAGGTAGCGGAAGATATTGTCAGAAGGTGCGATCCTCACCTTTTCATTATTGGAAAGGATAAATGGAGTGCTTCTATTGAAGAAATTCCTGGCATTGTGGAGGATCAGCATGCTTTCCGTCCTGTGATATTTCTCGATTACCTGCAGGACTTCCACTCTGACACACTGCCTAAAATTGTTACGCCAAAGGAAGTTGTCGAATATGCAATTCGTATGATCAACGACCTTCCATCTGCTTACGATGCTACTGTTATTTGTTCCTGCGCCATTAATCGTGAAAATTACAACACCACAATGCAGATCAACGCGATTCGTGACTCTTCGCAGCACGATTACAAGCTGGAAAACATTGTGGGACTACAGTTTCACGGAGCAGAGCGTGTTGGTTTTTCCTATGAAGAGGCCATGAATGTTTCAGAAAGGAATATGGATCTGGTGATTCTCAAGCAGAGACGCGGACCGGCAGGCATCCGGATTCAGTATCATTTTATTGGAAAATATGTCACTTTCGAGGAAAAAACTGGCGGTGATAAGCAGCCAGAAAAAATCTCCCCTGTATCATTTTCTGACACGGACGAGTATACGGAGAGTAAACTCGATTACCTTTATGAAGGATTCGAGGATTATCTGTGGAAGAAGAATTAATTAAACATTTCTCCTGACTGTCTCTCCGGCCACAGTATATTTATTAAAAAGGGAAAGACCTCGCGCCTTTCTCTTTTTTATTTTCAGGTACCTTCCGGAAAACATAATATAATTGATAACATTTTATTCATCCAATTGCGAATACTGGAAACAAACCATGGCCGTTATCCGCGGCCGCACGTCATTGTATAGCAGCGTACAACTGGCGTGACGATTGATGGTTATTTGCAGCTTGCTGCGAATAACCAGATAAGAGGAACTACACTTGGTTATCACGTTGATAACCAGAATATTTCATGTTTTTCATAGCCATGAAAAGCTGGAAGTTAACCAGATTAGCTACACACAAAAAATGTAGTAATACCCGCGATGTCCCGCAGGCATGATCACATTTTAGCTGCTCAGTATGAGAGCATCCATTTACATTTCAGGGCATAGGGAGGAATGGGCGTTCCGCAGACGTGTCTTCTGCGACCATACTGTTACACCACCGTTAATCCTCGGTTAATAAAGGTTGAAGACGTTCACCATCCTGCGGGACTATTTATTGGAAAATCTTTATGAAGGGAGCCGCTATTATGGGATTAATTGTACATAAGCTCGAAGCAAACTGTATAACCACCGAGGCATCCTGTTCATATAACCTGTAAAGTACACAATCGAGAGGCTGTATATTTGTGCAGTTTATGGTGTCAATTGTGCTTGCTATTATCTCCGAAAAGAGTGATTAATACACTACCGAAAGGAAAACACACGAAACAGGAGGGCAACACAATGACAAAGACAGAATTAAAAAGGCTGGCAAAGGAAGAAGGATACGATTTCGATTACATCCTCGATGTAAAGGAAGACATGGAGAGCGACGGAATCAAAACGAGCTGGCAGCTGCTAGCGGACATGATAGTCAACGGTGACATTTAAGGAGGCAGGGCATGGATTTGAAGGAATTATTATTTTACAGGGCGAAGGCAGAGATGAAAGCCTACCAGAGCATGACGGAGGGCTACACCGAGGAAGAAAAGGAATTACAGAGGCAGCGCTTCTGCTCGGTTTACCAGATAATCGAGGAGGCGGAGCTTGAGGACGAATACGAAGCATGGAGACAGGACAATTAAGACAGAGACTTAGAAAGCATCGCTGCGGCGGTGTTTTCTTTTGTCCACTTTTAAGCGAAAGTCAGTTTTTTCTCATTTTTGAGAAACAGGAAGGAGCGTGACGATTATGGGTATTTTATCAGGATTATTCAGGTCAAGGGATAAGCCCACCGACAGTACGGCAGGAAGTGCGTGGAGGTTTTACTTTGGTAATTCTTCCTCAAACAAGCTGGTGTCCGAGCGGTCGGCGATGCAGGTGGCTGCGGTGTATGCCTGTGTGAGGGTGCTTGCGGAGGCTGTGGCTCAGCTGCCACTCCACTTATACCGATACACCGGTGAAGGGAGCAAGGAAAAGGCGGCGGACCACCCGCTGTATTTCCTGCTGCATGATGAGCCGAATCCGGAGATGAGTTCTTTTGTCTTCCGGGAGACGCTCATGACGCACATCCTCTTATGGGGCAATGCCTACGCGCAGATTATCCGAAACGGCAAGGGTGACATTCTGGCACTCTACCCGCTTATGCCAAACCGTATGAGGGTGGACCGGGATGAGCACGGGCGGCTCTACTACGAATACACATTAAGCGATGACGACGCTCCGCAGATAAAGAAAACTATTCTGAAGCCGTCAGAGGTATTGCACATCCCTGGGCTTGGCTATGACGGCCTTGTGGGATACAGCCCTATCGCGGTGGCAAAGAACGCTGTGGGACTCACGATTGCCACGGAGGAGTACGGCGCGAAGTTTTTCGCAAACGGCGCGACACCGGGCGGCATTCTGGAATATCCGGGAACGGTCAAAGACCCAGACAAGGTGCGCGAGGCCTGGAACAAGGGCTTCGGAGGGAGCGGCAACTCCAACAAGGTCGCAGTCTTAGAGGAAGGCATGAAATACACGCCAATCTCTATCAACCCGGATGAGGCACAGTTTCTGGACACGAGGAAGTTTCAGATAGATGAGATTGCGAGGATTTTCCGTGTGCCGCCTCACCTGATTGGCGACCTGGAGCATTCGACCTTTTCCAACATCGAGCAGCAGTCGTTGGAGTTTGTGACCTACTCTCTGCAGCCGTGGCTGGTCCGCTGGGAACAGGGCATGTTAGACGAGGTGAAGGAAAGTATCATGAACGCCTATGAAATCAAGACGGGACTGTCGCGCACCAAGATTTCGCACCTCATGGATGCGGAGACCTGGATGGATGCCAACAGCGCCGTGGAGATGGGCTTTGCCGACGAGATTATGAAACGCTCTGAGGTGGAGAACATTGATGTTCCGCAGGTAAACATGGTGTATTCCAGGGCGAGCGTCACCAATTCGCTTATGGAGAAGCTGGCGCAACACTGTAAGATTGAGAAGCCTGCTGCTGAACCTGTTACTGACACTGGCCGCAAGGCGGATGACCTGCTTGAGCGGCTGAACCTAATCAAAAATCATTTTTAATGGAGGTAGAACTATTATGACTATTCAGGAATTACGTGAAAAGAGAAACACTGTATGGAATGGCGCAAAGGCATTCCTGGACTCCCATCGTAACGCGAACGGCACGCTTTCCGCAGAGGACGCTGCGGCTTACGATAAGATGGAGACCGAAATCAATGACCTGGGCAAGGAAATCTCCCGTTTGGAGCGTGCTGCAGAAATCGAAAAGCAGCTCTCCCAGCCGACTTCCAATCCGATTACCGGCCAGCCGGGTGGGAAGGATAAGGCAAAGACTGGCAGAGCTTCGGATGAGTACCGTCAGGCTGCGCTTGCGGCTTTGCGTTCGAACTTTAAGAACGTGAGCAACTATCTCAGCGAGGGTGTGGACGCAGACGGTGGCTATCTGGTGCCGGAGGAGTGGGATAAACGTCTGATTGACACCCTTGATGAGGAGAACATCATGCGTGGTCTCTCCACCATCATCACCACCAGCGGCCTGCACCGTATCAACCTTACGGCGAACAAGCCGGCTGCGGCGTGGATTGAGGAAGGCGGCGAGCTGACCTGGGGAGACGCGACCTTTGACCAGATTACTCTGGATGCCTATAAGCTCCACGTTGCTGTAAAGGTGACCGAGGAGCTTCTTTATGATAACGCTTTCGGTCTGGAGAGCTATATCACCACCCAGTTTGGCAAGGCTCTGGCAAATGCAGAGGAGGACGCTTTCTTAAACGGCGACGGTTCCGGCAAGCCGACCGGCCTGTTTACTTCCGCAACCGTGTTTGACACTGTTGCGGCTGTGGATTCCGACAGCCTGATCAGCCTTGTGTATGGTCTGAAGCGTCCGTACCGCAAGAACGCTTCCTTCATCATGAATGACGCGACCATCGCGGCGGTGCGCCTGTTGAAGGACAACAACGGTGCCTACATCTGGCAGCCGAGCTATCAGGCAGGGGAGCCGGACCGTATCCTTGGCTACAAGGTATACACTTCCGCATATGCTCCAACCGACGGTATCGCGTTTGGCGATTACAAGTACTACAACATTGGCGACCGTGGTACCCGTTCTTTCGCGGAGCTTCGTGAGCTTTTTGCTGGCAACGGCATGATCGGCTATGTGGCAAAGGAGCGCGTGGATGGCAAGCTTGTGCTGCCGGAGGCGGTTCAGGTTTTAAAGATTGGCGAGTGATGATTTTTATGATAAGTCTGGCGGCTGAGAATGCCGCCAGCTTTTATGATGAGGAGGTGACACTGTGGATTTGACGGTTGATGAGATGAAGAATTACCTGCGGGTGGATTTTGACGATGACGATACGCTGATTGAAGCTCTGATTTCCTCCGCCACACGGACATGCATGGATATCATCCGCACAGATGACGAGTCGGTTTTGGCTTCAGCGGAAAACGGTAAAATCGCGGTTATGTTCACGGTGGCCTACCTTTATGAGCATCGTGAGGAAGCTGACCATCATGCTCTGACGCTGACGCTCCGTGCGCTCCTGTTTGGACAGCGGGAGGAGGGATTTTAATGGAGGTCGCTCTTTTAAATGTGAAGGTAACATTCCAGAAGCACGAGGTGGTGACAGATGATATCGGGAACCACACAAATGACTGGACAGACTATTACTCCTGCTTTGCCACGGTCAGCGGCGAGGACAGCGTGA
>JAJPXX010000193.1 GCA_021205225.1 Lachnospiraceae bacterium | reverse complement strand
TTCTTATATTTATGTAATACAAAATTGTTATTGAACTAGGAGGTTCGTATGAAAACAGCACTAATTACGGGAATCACGGGTCAGGACGGTTCCTACCTGGCAGAATTCTTACTGGAAAAGGGATACGATGTTCACGGAATCATCCGTCGCTCATCTGTGGATTATAGAGAGCGCATTTCCCATCTTGAGGGCACACCTAACTTCCATCTCCACTACGGCGACCTTGGCGATTCAATGAGCCTTGTGTCCGTCATTGGAACAGTCAGACCGGATGAGATTTATAACCTTGCAGCGCAAAGTCATGTACAGGTTAGCTTTGACGTGCCAGAGTTTACCGCGGATGTGGATGCCACGGGTGTCCTGCGCATCTTGGAAGCAGTCCGACTCACTGGTTTGAAGGATACTTGTCGCATTTATCAGGCGTCAACCTCGGAACTTTACGGCAAAGTTGAGGAAGTACCGCAGAACGAAAAGACTCCCTTCCACCCATACTCCCCTTACGCTGTTGCAAAACAGTATGGCTTCTGGATTACGAAGGAATACCGTGAAGCTTACAATATGTTCTGCTGCTCCGGCATCCTGTTCAACCACGAATCAGATCGCCGTGGGGAGACTTTCGTAACAAGGAAAATCACTCTCGCCGCAGCGAGAATTGCCCAGGGCAAGCAGGATAAGTTATATCTGGGTAACCTTTCTTCTCGCCGTGATTGGGGTTATGCAAAGGATTATGTGGAGTGCATGTGGCTGATCCTTCAGCATGACACACCAGAGGACTTCGTAATCGCCACAGGTGATCAGCACTCTGTCCGTGAATTCGCCACACTCGCTTTCCATTATGTCGGCATCGAACTGGAATGGCAGGGAAATGGCATAGACGAAAAGGGCATCGACAAAGCCACTGGCAATGTTCTGGTCGAGGTAAGCCCGGACTTCTACCGCCCGACCGATGTGGTTAACCTCTGGGGCGATCCAACAAAGGCAAAGACCGAGCTTGGTTGGAATCCGACCAAGACCACGTTTGAGCAGCTTGTGGAGCTGATGGTTAAACACGATGTGGAGAAAGTCGCAGTCGAACGTTCAGAGGAACATATCCGCTGCAATCTGGAGGAATACTTGGAGAAAGGGGTTATTAAATAATTATCATGGAAAAAGACGCAAAAATATATGTGGCCGGTCATCGCGGAATGGTTGGTTCCGCTATCGTTCGTGAGCTGAATCGTCAGGGCTACAACAATATCATCACCCGTACACACAAGGAACTTGACTTGACCCGCCAAGATGCAGTCGAAGAGTTCTTTGCAGAAGAAAAGCCGGAGTATGTGTTCCTCGCCGCTGCCAAAGTGGGCGGCATTGTGGCAAACGAGAGCGCCCTTGCGGATTTTATGTACGACAACATGATCCTTGAAATGAATGTCGTACATTCCGCTTGGAAGAAAGGATGCAAGAAGCTCGAATTCTTGGGCTCTTCCTGCATTTATCCCCGCATGGCTCCTCAGCCGATGAAGGAGAGCTGCCTGCTGACAGGCAAGCTGGAAAAGACCAACGAGGCATATGCGCTGGCGAAAATCAGCGGTCTGAAATACTGCGAGTTCTTGAACCGTCAATACGGCACGGACTATATTTCCGTCATGCCGACCAATCTCTACGGTCCTAATGACAACTACCATCCGACACACTCTCATGTACTCCCGGCGCTGATTCGCCGTTTCCATGAGGCGAAGATTGAGGGCAAGGAATATGTGACCTGCTGGGGCGACGGTAGCCCGCTACGTGAGTTCCTGTATGTGGATGACCTTGCGAACCTGTGTGTGTTCCTAATGAACAGCTACAGCGGCAATGAGACAGTCAACGCCGGAACAGGCAAGGAACTGACCATCAAAGAGCTGACTGAGCTGGTGGCTAAGGTCATCGGGTACGATGGCGAGATCCGCTGGGACCCGTCCAAGCCAAACGGCACACCGAGAAAGCTGCTTGATGTGAGCAAGGCAACCGCTCTCGGCTGGACATATAAGACCGAGCTTGAGGACGGTATCCGCCTGTCCTACGAGGATTTCCTGAACAACTCCATGAGAGCGGAGAGATAAGTAATAAGAAAACTGCTGTATCAATACAGCACACGAGGTGTAAGCAATATGAATATCGTTTTACTGTCGGGCGGTTCCGGCAAGCGGCTCTGGCCGCTCTCCAACGACATCCGTTCAAAGCAGTTTATCAAAATATTTAAAACCAAGAATGGCTATGAATCCATGGTGCAGCGTGTCTATCGTCAGATTAAGATGGTAGATGCTGATGCAACTGTGACTATCGCCACGTCAAAGACCCAGGTGTCAGCCATCCATAATCAACTGGGCGAGGATGTGGGCATCTCTGTAGAGCCTTGCAGACGGGACACCTTTCCCGCCATCGCACTGGCGATAGCCTATCTCCATGATGTACAGGGGATTGGATTGGATGAATCTGTGGTGGTCTGCCCTGTTGACCCTTACGTTGAGGACGACTACTTTGAAGCCCTGAAAGCCCTGGGAGAACAGGCTGCAAAGGGCGAGGCCAACCTTGTCCTGATGGGCATTGAGCCGACCTACCCAAGTGAGAAATACGGCTATATCATTCCAGCGACCGTAGACCAGACCAGCATGGTAGACACTTTCAAAGAGAAGCCCAACAAGGAAACAGCCAAATCCTATATCTCCCAGGGAGCACTCTGGAACGGCGGCGTGTTTGCATATAAACTGAAGTATATGCTGGACAAGGCACATGAGTTAATTGACTTCACAGATTACTCTGACCTGTTCGCCAAGTATGACACGCTGACAAAAATCAGCTTTGCCTATGCCGTGGTGGAGAAAGAACCGAAAATCCAGGTGATGCGTTTTGCGGGGAAATGGAAAGACCTTGGCACATGGAACACGCTGACAGAAGCCATGAGTGAGCCGGTTCTCGGTGATGCCATCTTAAACGAAGCCTGCGACAATGTGAACGTGGTCAATGAACTGAATGTTCCCATCGTCTGCATGGGTCTGCATGATGTGGTTGTCTCCGCAAGCCCGGAGGGAATTCTGGTTTCTGACAAGGAGCAGTCCAGCTACATAAAGCCCTACGTTGATAAAATCGACCAGCAAATTATGTTTGCGGAAAAGTCCTGGGGCAGCTTCCGTGTCCTTGATGTAGAGGATTCCAGCCTGACCATCAAGGTAATGCTGAACCCCGGTCACAGGATGAATTACCACAGCCACCAGCGCCGCGACGAAATTTGGAATGTTATCTCCGGGGAGGGCGTCGTCACTGTAGACGGTATGGAACAGCCGGTTCAGCCCGGCGATGTCATCACGATGCAGGCAGGATGCCGCCACATGGTTACTGCGGTCACCGAACTGAAGATGATCGAGGTACAGTTGGGGAAGGAGATCAGCGTGGATGACAAGCAAAAATATGAACTCGAAAACTAAACACACGACTCCCTTCCTACTCGCCCCTGCTGGTAAAGATTACCTCTGGGGCGGTACTCGCTTAAATGATGATTTTTCCAAGGATATCGATATGAATCCGCTGGCGGAGACATGGGAATGCTCCACACACCCGGACGGCTTAAGCACTGTTGCATCAGGAGAGTTTGAAGGCCAGACGCTACTGTCTGTGCTACATGACCGCCCGGAGATTGCGGGAACACACCCGGATATATCAAATGGTCTGCCGATTTTGATAAAGCTGATAGACGCAAAAAAAGACTTGTCTGTGCAGGTCCACCCGGATGACGACTATGCCAGAGAGCATGAAAACGGATCTCTCGGCAAAACAGAGATGTGGTATGTCATGGATGCTTCTAAAGACGCTATGCTGGTCTATGGGTTTTACCATGATGTAAGCGAGGACATGGTAAGAGCCGAACTTGCAGGCGGAACGGTTGAGCGACTTCTTCAAAGGGTATCGATCAAGAAAGATGATGTGTTCTTCATCCCTGCTGGTCAGGTACACGCCATCGGTGCTGGTTCTTTGATTGCAGAAATACAGGAAAGCTCCAATTTGACCTATCGGTTGTACGATTACGGGAGAATTGACAAGAACGGAAAACAGCGCCCTCTCCATGTGGAGAAAGCGCTGAAAGTAGCGAACCTAAAAGGCAGTGCCGAACCCCGCCAGCCAATGCGAGTGCTGCGGTTTAAGAAGGGGCAGGCATCTGAGTTGCTCTGTCGTTGCAAATACTTTCAGGTGGAACGGATGCTGATAAACACAGAGCGCACACGGGAGATGGCGCAAATCCAAACCGGGAGTAACTCGTTTCAGGTACTGCTCTGCACAGAAGGCTGCGGCGTCCTGTTCTGGGATGGAGCTTCGCTGAATTTCTACAAAGGAGACTGCATTTTCGTCCCGGCAAACTCGGATGTGATAAAAATTCATGGGAAAGCACAGATGCTAAAGGTAGGATGTTAGAGGGAGGATTGACAACTTTGAGTACTGATAATTATATGGATGCTAATAAAGAGTACAAACGCTGGCTGGAAAACTGCATGGAAGTCCAGCCGATTGATAAAGATATGATAGATGAACTGAAATCGATGTCGGATGAAGCTATTGAGGATGCCTTTTACCGTGACCTGGCATTCGGCACAGGTGGTTTGCGCGGCGTGATCGGTGCAGGTACGAACCGCATGAATGTGTACACAGTAGCGAAAGCCTCTCAGGGACTTGCCGACTATGTGATTAAGCATTTTCCGGAGGGCCAGCGCAGAATTGCAGTCAGCTATGATTCGAGAATTAAGTCGGATCTGTTTGCCTCCGTCGCCGCCGGTGTGTTCGCCGCCAAAGGCATAAGCGTTTCCATCTATAAGGAACTGATGCCCACGCCCTGCTTGTCCTACGCAGTGAGGAAACTACACTGCTCTGCTGGCATAATGGTCACAGCGTCTCACAATCCGTCCAAGTACAATGGTTACAAGGTATACGGTGCAGACGGATGCCAGATCACTACAGAGGCAGCGGCTGAAATCTTAGCAGAGATTGAAAAACTGGACATCTTCGAGGATGTGAAGGTTGAGAGTTATGTCATTGGAGATGGGCTGGTTTCCTTTATCCAGGATAATGTGTATACGAGTTTCGTGGAGGAAGTGAAAAAGCAATCCGTGCTTTTCGGTGATGAGATTGATCGCAATGTGTCCATCGTCTACTCCCCGCTGAACGGTACCGGGCTGAAGCCTGTGCTGAGGACGCTCAAAGAAAGCGGATACAGCAATATCACGGTTGTCAAAGAACAAGAGCTGCCGGACGGCAATTTTACGACCTGCCCGTATCCGAACCCGGAAATTAAAGAAGCAATGGGGCTCGGCATGGAATATGCAGCGAAGTATAACGCTGACCTGTTCCTTGCTACTGATCCCGACTGTGACCGAGTGGGAATTGCCGTGAAAGATAATACCGGTCAATATGTTCTTCTCTCCGGCAACGAAACAGGAATGCTTCTGCTCGACTACACTTGCTCACAGCGGATGAAGCACGGAAAAATGCCGGAAGATCCCGTGATGATCAAAACCATCGTGACCATTGACATGGCAGAACGCATTGCGAAAAAATATGGCGTTAGGACGGTCAATGTCCTCACAGGATTCAAATTCATCGGAGAACAGATTGGAGTTTTGGAGAGTCAGGGAAAAGAAAATTCGTACATCTTCGGCTTTGAAGAAAGCTATGGTTATCTGAGTGGCAGCTATGTCCGCGATAAGGATGCCGTAGACGGTGCATTCCTCATCTGTGAGATGTTCGCCTATTATAAGACCAGAGGAATTTCCTTGTTGAATAAGCTGAATGAGCTGTATAAAGAGTATGGCTACTGCCTGAACGCACTCCATTCTTATACCTTCGAGGGAGCAGTCGGCTTTGACAAGATGCAGAGTATCATGGCGAAATTCAGAAGCGGCGTAGAATGTTTTGGTGATAAGAAAGTCGAAATAACGCTTGACTATAGCACAGGGTTGGACGGTCTGCCTAAATCTGATGTCCTGAAATATCTGCTGGAAGGCAACTGCTCTGTGATTGTCCGCCCATCTGGAACGGAGCCGAAGATAAAAGCGTATATTTCGGTCAGTGCAGAAAGTAAGGAAGCAGCAGTGTCTATAGAACAGATGCTTGTTGATGCGTTGGAATTGTACTTTAACTGAGACCTTTTTTTGACCCGAGAATAGCCCTAAAAAACAGCATATAAGACCAAACTGTCAGGTTTTGTTCTCAAGCAGTTTGACTTGTATATATATGGATTTTCAGATGAAAAAGAGCATTTGGGAGAGACAAGTATCATCTATTTCAAGCGAGGGAAAATATAGCTGCGGAAGACGCGGAAAAGGAAACGGAAGATGCATTATATTGAGAAGGAGTAACCATGAAAAGGATAGCTTTGTGTATAGGAAACGATCAATACAAAATAATGCCTTCCTTGTCTTGTGCCTGTGCAGATGCTAAAGCGGTGTCTGAGAAACTAGAATTGCTTGGATTTGAGACGAAATGCTATGTAAATTTAGATAGAACTGCTTTTATCACTGTTGTTTCGGAATTTGAAGAAGTTATAGATGATTTTGATGCAGCTATATTTTATTATGCGGGTCATGGATTTCAGATAGATGGAGACAATATATTAGCCCCAATAGATTTGAATACAAATGCGCCTGATAAAGAAGTAAAAATGAATGCTTTTCCTTTGTCAGAATTGACTGGTTTACTAAATCAGCACTTAACAATTCCTAAAGTATTAATACTAGACGCATGCCGGACGGATTTTGGAGTGCGAAGCGGAAAAGCATTAGGATTCGGACCGGTATTTGCTTCACCAGGATCTCTTATCGCTTTTTCGACATCTCCTGGACAGGCTTCAAGTGAAAATACAAAATCCGGACACGGAAAATATACGGAAACTCTGTTAGAGTTCATGGAACTTCCGCGTGTTCCAATTGAAACTGTATTTAAGAAGACCAGGGAACGATTGGCATTGCGGACAAGAAATCAGCAAATATCATGGGAACATACATCGCTTATAGGGGATTTCTATTTAAATCCAGACAGTGTTTATGATGGCACTTTGTATAGCGAAGAAGCGGTTTGTGATGCACTTTTTCGATTCCAAAATGAAGAAAGCCAAATAAAGATTATTGTAGATGAACTTAAGAGTTACAATTGGGATATTCAGACAAGGGCTATAAGCAAATTATATTTAATAGATTT
>JAJPXX010000052.1 GCA_021205225.1 Lachnospiraceae bacterium | reverse complement strand
GGTATTGATATATTGCATGATTTTCAGGAAATGATTATTACTTGCGCTGCCTGGCAGTTCTTCTGCTGTACTTTCCGTATTTCGAATAAGCTGAACCAGTTTATCTATCATGTCATGAAAAGAATCATATTCGTGAACCAGTTGCCGGTAACTGTAGATATAATAATCTTGAAAATCAGGCAACAGACTGGGACTGGAGATTACGGTGTCATAAAGCTGTACGGCAGTGATGACTGAAAAATTCCGGTAACCGTTATTGTCTAACAGTTTCAGAAGAAGCTGGCAGAGAGTTTCTTTTTTTCCTGAACCTGCCGCATTCCGTATTTCAGAAAGAAGAATCAGGGAATGACATTCATCATATTCATTGCAAAGCCGGCTTTGCGGATCAATAAAATAATTGTACGCCATGGCAATGCAGTGGTAAAAGGTTACGCGAAAAGCAGAAAGCGACACAGGAGCTGGGGAATAACCGATTCCAGTCAGGACGCCCCGGTTATTACGGGAGGCTTTAAGCAAATCGGAAAACATTTTTTCTTCCATGGAACTTTTGACAGATAGACAAACTGATCTCTTCCGACAGAAAAAGTTTGCCCTTCCGTAAGGGACAGCGGCTGTTCTCCGGTGGAGGCGGCCAGAAAGCATGGATTGTCGGAAAAACCGATTTTGCATAGATAGTCTTCTATTTTTTCCTGCTCATTTGCTTCTATTGCTTCCAGAAAACGGTCTGCGGACAGGGTGGGAGCATATTGGTTGAGATTATGTATAGCCCGGAGCAGGAATTTTGTGATTTCGTCATACTCCAGAGGCTTTAAGCAGTAGCCGATTACTCCATAGTGGATGGCTTTTTGTGCATAAGAAAATTCTGCGTAGCCACTGATGATAATAATCTGTGTCTGCACGTTTTTTTCAGAGATCAGGCGGCTCAGATCCAGACCGCTATAGCCGGGCATCTGGATATCCAGAACAGCGATATCCGGATTGCACTTGTCCAGAATGTCATAAACCTGCCTTCCTGTAGAAGCGGTCCATGCGACCTCCAGACCGTACTCACTCCAGGGAATATTATTTTGTAAAGAATCCAGAATGGACGGTTCATCGTCCGCAAGCAGAACACGGTACATTATTTCCCTCCTGCCGATTTAACCGGCTTATGAAAATTGTCTCCAGTAATTGGTGGCTCAGGCGTCTGAAGTTTTCCTGGCGGCGGCATATGCACAGATACAACCGTGCCGTCCTGTGGTGAGCTGTCAATCGTGAGACCATAGTTTGCTCCGTATTGAAACTTCAGACGGGCATTGGTATTGGCAAGGCCGATATGCCTGGTAGTATCTATGACTTCGCTTCGCAGCTGCGCCTGTAATTCCAGAAGCTGGTCGGGCGGGATGCCGACACCGTTATCCCGAATCTCAATTACAGTCTCAGTGTCCCAAATCGTGCAGCCGATATAGAGAATACATTTTTCCAGCGAAGGTTCAATGCCATGGCTGATCGCGTTTTCTACTAACGGCTGCAGCACGAGTTTGATCGTCGGAAGCTCAAGAGCTTCCGGTGGAATGTTATAGAGTATGTTAAATTTATCCTGAAACCGAAGCTTCTGAATCTTCAGGTAAGCGGCTGTCATGTCCAGTTCTTCTTTCAGCGGGACAATGGGGTTTCCCTTTGCATTGTAGCGATACAGCTTGCCCATCGACACGGCAATTTCTGCGATCTGAGGGGCGTGGCAGGAGAGCGCCATGGAATGGATCTGTTCCAGCACATTGTAAAGAAAATGCGGGTTGATCTGATTCTGATAATAGGAAATTTCCGCTGCCTGTCCCCGGATTTTTTCTTCGTACAGTCGGGAAGAGGTTTCAAAAATCTGGTCATTCAGCTGTTCAATTGTCTGAAACAGGCTCGTGAAAGCCAAGGAAAGGGAATGTACCTCTTCACAGCCTGCGATTTCCAGTGGTTTCTCCAGACGACGCTGCTTCTGGCTGGTCATCTGGTGGATGACCAGGCCAAACTGTTTTAACGGTGACACTAGGCCGCGATAGAGAATGACAAAAAGCAGGATGATAGACAGCGCGACGATCAGAATGATAATTCCCATGTAGAGAAACAGATTCTGCAGTACCCCGTTGGCGGCAGGGATATAAACTGCGCTGACAACGTAACAGCCGGCTGTATCAGAATAATTCATCTGAATGTAAAACATATTGCTTTTGACCGTGTAAGTGAGGTCCGCAGAACTCTCCGATTCTGACTGTCCTGAGAGATATTCCTGGCAGGACTGTGTTACGACGTCCTGAAACAGGTTAGAGTTCGCGCTTAATGAATGGATATTTCCATTGGTATCCATCAGGAAAAAAGAGGAGGACGAGGAGCTGCCGGTATCCAGATCAAGCCGGTTTATATTGATGGACAACAGGGCACACCCGATGGGATTCCCGTGTGCGTAGATCTTGCAGCAATAAACATAATAGGTGTTTTCAGACAGAGAACGGAAGCTGCTTTTCATCAGACCGAGACTATAATTTTTACTGGTGTCTTCCTTTCGTATCTGCTGGTAGATGGCAGTGAGATCTTCATCGGAATATAGCGTTGACCAGTGAATGACGTTATTGACAAAAGCGATGTCGACAATGCCGGTGTTTCCGATACTATAGGATTTCAGGTCTGCGATGTTGTCAGAAATCTGGCTGACCACGGATGGTTCCAGCTCTGAGTAGGAGGAAATCTGCAAAAGCTCCTTGTAAATATCATCTGACTGGAGTTCTCGCGCGAACACGTCCAGCTGGAGGCACAGCACATCCAGCTCACTGGTAAAATGCTCTGCAGAGAGCTCAGCATAGCCGGTAGCGTTGGAGAGCAATATGCGCTGAATCGCTCCCACAAACAGAAAGATCATTGTGGACAGCATCAGGACACAGCAGACACTGATCGCCAGAAATTGTGTAGAAATACGGCTGTGGGAGATTCGTTCTTTGATTTTATCCATCGCTCCTCCTTGCGATTGTGTGGGTGTGATATCAGAACAGCAGGACACAGGTCTACGCTTCGCTTCGGTTCTGAACTGTTACCAGAAAATTTATATTCATCATAACGCGATTCGAAGAATTTTACTATAGAAAAACATTCGCTGAGACGAATCTTTTTCCATAATGAAAGAATGGAAAGGAAAAAAAAGCGAATCAGAAGCAAAGAAAATGAGGGGCGAAATGAGAAATTATTCGGGAAAAACAGAAAACATATTCCATACCATTTTGCCGTAAAATCTTTTACAATTATTTTAAGAAAAGAGCGGCAGAAATCCGTCCGCTTGCATAAAAGGAGGAATGTTTTATGAAAACGAAGGAAAAAGTTGCTGTAAAGAAATATAAAAGCAACCTGACTTTCTGGCAAAAAGTGTGGCAATCCAGGACGTTGCTTTTAATGTGCCTGCCGGCGATTGTGTTTTTCTTTTTGTTCAGCTACATGCCGATGCCCGGTATTTATGTGGCTTTTGTGAAATACAACTACCGGAGCGGTATCTTTGGAAGTCAGTTTGTCGGATTCCAGAATTTTAAGTTCCTGTTTGCTTCGGGAAAGCTTTTTACATTGACCAGGAATACAATTTTGTACAATCTGGCATTCATTATACTGGGCAATGTACTGGCAGTATTTGTCGCGATTCTGCTCAATGAAGTTCGGAGCAGATGGTTTGTGAAGGTTTCCCAGACGATTATGTTTTTGCCCTATTTTATATCACAGGTACTGGTCGGCATTCTGGTTTATTATCTGTTAAACTACGACAGTGGCTTTGTGAACAGTATACTTGGCTCCCTTGGGCTGGAATTGTGGCAGCCGTATTCGGATGCTTCGGTCTGGCCGGTGATTCTGGTGATTGTGTATCTCTGGCAGCAGACCGGATATAATTCTGTCGTTTACTTTGCGGCGATTATGGGCATTGATGAGTCTATGCTGGAAGCGGCAAAGGTGGATGGCGCGAATGGATTTCAGAGGATTCGCTATATTATCCTGCCGTCTTTGAAAGGTACGATTGTTATTTTGCTTCTGTTCGCACTTGGCGGCATTGTAAAGGGCAATTTCGGCCTGTTCTACAATATTATCGGTACAAACTCGTTGCTGTACAGTACGACCGATATTATTGAGACTTATGTATACCGCGCTACTATGACAGACTTTAACTTCTCTACCGCTTCCGCAGTAGGTCTATATCAGTCTGTGATTGGTTTTGTGATTGTAATGGTGGTCAACTTCGTTGTGAAGAAGATCGAACCGGATTATTCGCTGTTCTAAGGAGGTCTCAATATTATGGCAAAGAAAAACAAAGATTTCGTGGATTCCGGCGCTAAAATTAAGCTGGGAAAATCGGATATGATCATTCGTGGGTTTGCTTATACATTCATCACGATTTACGCCCTGTGCTGCCTGATCCCGTTCATTATTATTATCAGTACATCCTTTACTTCGGAATCGGTGATCAATGCGAGCGGCGTGCAGTTTTTACCAAAGGAATTTACACTGAGAGCATATCAGATGGTGTTAAAGGGCGGGACGATTTATAAATCTTATGCCCTGACAATCCTGATGACGGTAACGGGAACTTTTGTAGGTTTAAGTATTATTTCCATGACCGGTTACGCACTGCAGAGAAAGGACTTCTTCTTCCGCAACGCGATTTCATTCTATGTATATTTTACGAGCCTGTTTTCTGCCGGACTTGCTCCGTATTATCTGCTGATGACGCAGACTTATAAATTGAAAGATAATTATCTTGCGGTTTGGCTGCCGCTTTTGATGTCGCCCTGGCTGATTATTTTGATGAAGAATTTTGTAAAGGCGATTCCGAACGAGATCACGGAGTCAGGTAAAATTGATGGAGCCGGAGACTTCCGGATATTTACTTCCCTGATTCTTCCGATGCTGAAGCCCGCCCTGGCGACGATTGGACTGTTTCTGGCTCTTGGCTATTGGAATGAATGGTATCAGTCTTCTCTGTTCCTGAGTTCGAAAGTTGATGTAAAGCCGTTGCAATATATGCTATATGAGGTGGTTAATAAGACGGATGCGTTGAAGAATTCTGTGGCCGGGCAATATGTCACGCTGACCGACATTCCAACCGTCAGTGTGAAAATGGCGAACGCTGTGCTGGCAACCGGACCGGTTGTGATGGTGTATCCATTCGTGCAGAAATATTTCGTCAAAGGAATTACGGTTGGCGCGGTAAAAGGCTGACAGGTATATACGGTTCCTGAATGAAGGGAACTTGTATATAAACGGAAAGATGGCGTTTCGTCATTTTCCACAGCATCGGCCAGGGACAACATAGCAGGGACTACATAGGCGGCCGAGTGCAAAGAAGGAGAGGCAGACGTATTGTAATTATTTGACAAAAAGGATACGTCTGCCGGATTCCAATAACTATGTACAATCAAAATCATTGCAGCAGGAGGAAATGAACATGAAAACAATATCGAGAAGAGAATTTTTGAAAGGTTCGGCTGCCGGTGTAGTCGGAACTGCATTGTCCAGCGTAGTCAGCGGATCATTTGGATTGTCAGCACTGGCTTCGGAAGAGACGGACTATTGGGCGAACTGGAGAAATGTTGACACTTCTGAACATGTAGTGATCAATTACATGACAACCGGAGATAAACCGTCCGGAGAGTCTCTTGATAATCTGAACGCAATGCTGGAGCAGCTGAACGCGATTCTGACGGAAAAGGTAAACGCGGAGATTGAGATTTACTATATTGAGTGGACCGATTACCTTTCGAATTATAACCTGACTCTTGCAAGCATGGACGGTTCTGTAGACCTGGTAGGTACAGCGTCTGACTGGCTGGATGCATGGCCAAACGCGAAAAACGGCGCGTTCCTGGAACTTTCTGAGGATATGCTCTCTACCTATGCTCCGGCCACGTGGGCAACCGTATCGGCGGGAAACTGGGATATGTGTAAGTACGATGGCGAAATTTATCTGATGCCGGAAGATAACTATACGCAGTGGACGAACCACGGCTTTGCCTACCGCCTGGATTGGGCGAGAGAGGCCGGACTGGAGGATGGAGTACATAGCTGGGAGGATATGACAACCTATTTCCAGTATGTGACGGAAGCATATCCGGACATTCAGGCATGGGATTCAGACGGCACGAATTACGCAACAATGGTGGGCGGCTGGATTTCTTCTAAGACCAACTATGTCTCAATTGATGGTATTAATTCAGGGGCAATGTGGGGCGGCACCAAGGATGATCTTTATACAGTATATTCGCCGTTTGCGACAGAGACGGTTCTTCTCGTTGAGTTCGCAGAATTGATGAAGAGCTGGGATGAGATGGGGGTATGGGTAACTGATGTTCTGAATAATACGGATGCATCCAACCGGGATGAGTTCCGTGTGGGATTGAGTGCTGCGGAGCAGCATCACACACAAACCTGGACAGATCTTTGCAGCCATACGGCGTCGAACACCATTTATGATGACGATGAGGATGCGGAAGTCGGATTTTTCTATTTTGGCGAAGAGTCCCAGAATATTACAGCACTTTCTATCACACATGGCGCAATGGCAGTCTCCGCAGCCAGCGCGAATCCGGAGCGGGCGCTGATGGTTTATGATTTGCTCCGTAATGATATGGAATGCTACCGCCTGTTCTGTTATGGAATCGAAGGAGTTTCCTACGAAATCACGGATGATGGCTATTCCACAACGCCAGAGGGATATAATTCCGAGACGCAGAATATCAATGGCATGACGAATTACTGGTGGGGGCGTAACGATGATCTGGAATTAAAGAGCGCGGAGAAGAATTGGGATGCGATCGATGAGCTGTATGCGACCTATGACGAGATCAAGATAGAGTATCCATATGGGCAGTTTGTTGCGGATGTGGATAACATCTCCTATATGATTGATAACATCTCCGAGATTCATACGAATTATATGAAACAGATCGCGTACGGGAAATACAATGGTACAGCGGAAGAGATTGTGGCCGAGTATCAGGCAGCGCTTTCTTCAGCAGGAATTGACGAGGTTACCGCTGAACTTCAGGCGCAGATTGATGAACTGTATGGATCGAATTAAGCAATTGGAGATATACATTTTAATCAGCATGATTTTATAAAGACCCCAGGAATCCCTGCCGGGTGAGAGAAGCACATTTTCTCTCAGCCGACAGGGTTTTTGCATACATTTTATTTTTGAACAGATAAGGTTTATTGACTAATGAAAAATGAAAAAAATGCTTATATACTTGTAAAATAATTTGACGAAAAGGGGGGCTTTTTTCTGGTGGGTACACCTGATGAACGCCGGGAGATCGGAATATGGCTGGTGGGATTCGTCGCCTGTTGCTGTCTGGTCTACCTTGGTATGCGGTATATAAACGTTATTATTTA
>JAJPXX010000040.1 GCA_021205225.1 Lachnospiraceae bacterium | reverse complement strand
TTCAAATTCTATTGTGCTTATATATGACTTTATCATAAAACTCTCCAAATAACATTCCTGAGGCTGCAGAAAGCTGCGCCCTGCCTGAAATCCCGGAACCTTTTTTCACTGCTTTATAGAGTCTAGCATTTTTTGATAGTCAATACAAGACAGAAATCGCGGGATAATGGGAAAAAATTTGTGGGAATTGTGTTGTGGAATGAAAGCAAAGGTGATAGAATGTGGCTTGTTGGGGTCTTAAATCCATGGGAGATGCTCGAAATTCTTCGCAGGGTTTACAAATATCTGGCAGAAAAGAACCCTATACAGAACCGGCTGGCTGTTTAGTCAGCGTAACCACCACAGAGAAGAAAGGCGGGAGATTATGATTAAATTATTCAAAAACGGAGCATGGCTGATCCGCGGTACCGAGATTGTAGCGGAAGAAGACCGAGCGAAGGTTCAGGCAGTCTGTGGAAAACAACCGGACAAAGAAGAAGACCGGAAGGGCACCATTGCTTACTCGATTCTGAAAGCGCATAATACTTCGGATGATATGTCGCATCTGAAAATTCGCTTTGACGCGATGACTTCTCATGATATTACATTTGTCGGTATTATCCAGACCGCGAAAGCCTCCGGTATGGAGAAGTTTCCGATCCCATATGTTCTGACCAATTGCCACAATTCCCTGTGCGCGGTTGGAGGTACTATTAATGAAGACGACCATGTATTCGGCCTTTCGGCGGCAAAAAAATATGGCGGAATCTATGTACCGCCCCATCTTGCGGTCATTCATCAGTATATGCGTGAGCGGATGGCCGGCTGCGGGAAAATGATTCTTGGCTCTGATTCCCATACGCGCTATGGCGCGATCGGCACGATGGCGGTCGGCGAGGGCGGCGGTGAGCTGGTAAAACAGCTTTTGTGTGATACCTATGATGTTGCTTATCCGGGCGTGGTGGCGATCTATCTTGACGGAAAGCCGAATCCCGGCGTTGGCCCGCAGGATATCGCGCTGGCGATTATCGGAGCGGTATTTAAAAATGGTTATGTAAAGAATAAGGTAATGGAGTTTGTCGGTCCTGGCGTCGCTTCAATGACGACCGATTACCGCAATGGCATTGATGTTATGACGACGGAGACAACCTGCCTTTCCTCCATCTGGCGGACGGATGAGGATACGAGGGCTTATCTGACGCAGCATGGGCGTGGTGAGGAATACCGCGAGCTGAATCCGGCGGATATCGCGTATTACGACGGACTGGTTTATGTGGACTTAAGCACGGTGAAGCCGATGATTGCGCTTCCGTTCCATCCAAGCAATACCTATGAAATCGATGAATTCCTTGCAAATCCGTCTGATATCCTGCGGGAGGTGGAAAAGAGCGCGGCGGCACTTACAGAGAATACGGCGGTCGATTTCCATCTGACGGATAAGGTAGTGGATGGAAAGGTTTATGTAGAGCAGGGCATTATCGCGGGCTGCGCGGGCGGCGGCTACGCAAACCTGATGCAGGCCGCGCAGATTCTGAAGGGCAGAAGCATTGGCAATGGAGCATTTACCCTGGCCGTTTATCCGTCTTCTCAGCCGGTCTTCATGGATCTGGTACAGAAGGGCGCGATTTCAACTCTGATGGCGGCAGGCTCGACGGTCAAGACCGCGTTCTGCGGACCGTGCTTTGGCGCGGGAGACACCCCGGCAAACAACTGCCTGAGCATTCGTCATGCTACCAGGAATTTCCCGAACCGCGAAGGCTCCAAGCCCGGAGCGGGACAGCTTTCCGCGGTTGCGCTGATGGATGCGCGCTCAATCGCGGCAACGGCCGCGAATGGCGGTGTTCTTACCTCAGCGGAGCAGTTTGCGGACGTGCTGTATGAAGAAGGACGCAGGGCGGGCGCGGCAGCTGAGGCTGCGCTGGAGAGCGGAAAGACGGGCGCCGGTGTTCTTCCGGAGTATTCTTTTGACGACAGTGCGTACCGCGTGCGGGTATACCAGGGATTCCAGAAGGCAGAACCCGATTCGGAGCTTGTCTATGGACCGAATATCAAGGACTGGCCGGAGATGGAAGCTCTTTCGGATCATATTCTGCTGCGTGTATGTTCTAAGATCATGGACAAGGTAACGACGACCGATGAACTGATTCCGTCCGGCGAGACATCTTCCTATCGTTCCAATCCGCTCGGGCTGGCAGAGTTCGCCCTGTCCCGGCGTGATCCGGCGTATGTGGGTAAGGCAAAGGAAGTTGACCGGCTTGAGCGGGCGCGGCTTGCGGCAAATATGGAGGAAGCAGCGGCGCTTGACGCTTCTTTGGCGGAGGCGCTTGCGCAGGTTCAGTCCGTGAACCCGGATGTGGATCCGACCGGCATTGAGATTGGCAGCGTGATTTACTGTGTAAAGCCAGGCGACGGTTCTGCGCGTGAGCAGGCGGCGAGCTGCCAGAGAGTGTTAGGCGGACTTGCAAATATCTGCAGCGAATACGCGACAAAGCGCTATCGTTCCAATGTGATGAACTGGGGTATGCTTCCGTTCCAGATGAAGGAGGAGCCATGCTTCGAGGTTGGCGATTATATCTATGTACCGAATGTAAAGGCGGCGCTGGATGGAGACCGGAGCGATATTAAGGCGTATGTGATCCAGACGGCGGCAGCCGATAGCTGCGGCGCGAAAAACGCAGGTGTACGGGAAATCTCGCTCTATATCACGGATATGACGGAGAATGAGGTTGCGATTGTCAAAGCAGGCTGCCTGATTAATTTTAACCGGAACCGGATGAAGAATTTATAAGGGAAACGACTTATTATATGATTAAGAGAGGACACAGGGAAATGCAGGGAAGAACACACAATTGCGGAGAATTAAGGCTGAGCGATGCCGGCGCACAGGTAAAGCTGGTCGGCTGGTTTGAGAATCTCCGCAAGGTAAGCAAAAATTTGGGCTTTCTGATTTTGAGGGATTTTTACGGGACGACACAGGTGGTCGTGGAAACGGAAGAGATCATGGAACAGCTCTCTGATCTGAATTACGAGTCCACGATCTCGGTGGAAGGTACCGTGCGTGAACGCAGCAGCAAAAACGAGAAACTGGCGACTGGTGAGATTGAGGTGGTGCCGGAGAAAATAGAGCTGCTTGGCAGATGCCAGTACAACGAGCTGCCCTTTCAGATCAATCATTCCAAAGAGGCAGATGAAAATCTTCGCCTGAAATACCGCTATCTGGATCTTCGGAATCCGGCGGTAAAGGAGAAGATTGTTCTGAGAAGCAAAATTGTGGCCGATCTGCGCTCCAGTATGATCGCGCATGATTTTATGGAAATTACGACGCCGATTCTGACCTGCTCTTCTCCGGAAGGCGCGAGAGATTACCTTGTGCCGGCCAGAAATCATCCGGGCAAGTTTTACGCGCTGCCGCAGGCGCCGCAGCAGTTTAAACAGCTGCTGATGGCGTCCGGTTTTGACCGCTATTTCCAGATTGCGCCGTGCTTCCGTGATGAGGACGCGCGCGCGGATCGTTCTCCGGGTGAATTTTACCAGCTGGATATGGAGATGGCTTTCGCGGATCAGGAGGATGTGTTTGAGATTCTTGAGGATGTGCTGCCGCCGGTTTTCTCCCGCTACGGAATTTATCAGAAAGCGTCAAAGCCGCCGTTTCAGCGGATTGCGTACCTGGATGCGATGGAGCGGTACGGCACGGATAAACCGGATTTAAGAATCCATCTGGAGGTACAGGACGCGACGGAAGTGCTGGCGGACTGCGGCTTTGGACCATTTGCGGGACAGATTGTGAAGGCGGTCGTGGCGCCTCATTTCACAGGTACCAGAAAGGTGATTGATAAGCTGTGCGCGGATGCGGAAGTGCAGAGCGGACAGAAAGCCTGCTGGTTCCGCCTCGATGAGCAGGGAGAGCTGGTCGGAGGCATTTCGAAATTTGTGAAGGAGCGAAAAGACGAGGTGGCAAAAGCGCTTGGCCTGAAGCCCGGCGATTTTGTGGCGCTTTCAGCCGGCAGCCGGGGAGCCGCCCAGAAAGGCGCGGGCGTCCTTCTGAAGCTGATCGGAAACCGGTTTGATGGTTATATGGATAAGGAGAGCTATGAATTCTGCTGGATTGTTGATTTCCCGATGTATGAGATTGGCGAAGAGTCCGGCCAGCTGGAATTCTGCCATAACCCGTTCTCCATGCCCCAGGGTGGCTTAAAGGCGCTGGAAGAAGCGTCTGAAAGCCAGGAAAAAGCCCTTAAAATTCTGGCTTACCAGTATGACCTGGTCTGCAACGGTGTGGAGCTCTCTTCCGGTGCGGTCAGAAATCACGACCCGGAGATCATGGTTAAGGCATTTAATATCGTAGGGCTTGGCGAGGAGGATGTGAAAGCAAAATTCCCGGCCATGTACAATGCGTTCTGCTACGGCGCGCCGCCACACGCGGGTATCGCTCCGGGCGTAGACCGTATGGTCATGCTGATTGCCGGAGAAGAAAGCATCCGTGAGATCATTCCGTTCCCGATGAATAAGAACGCGCAGGATGTCATGATGGGCGCACCGGCGGAAGTAGAAGAAAAGCAGCTGCGGGATGTGCATATCCGGATTGTGAAAGAGGAGAAGGAGGCAAAATAAGACGTTTTGCTTTGCGCCGGACGCAAGTCTGCAAAGGCTGCCTTTACAGTAAAGGATGACAGACTTTTGATAATATGATACAAGGGACAAAAGGTCAGGAATGGAACGCTTGCGTTCCGATTCATGACCTTGGGGACCGCAAAAACATGAGGAAGTAGCCATTTTTCGAAGAAAAATGAGCGGATTCCGAATGTTTTTAGGATTTCGGGAGTGCGAAGCACGGAGAAATCCGTAGTATCATACCCTTTTGTCGCTCGAATCATAATATAAATACCCGGTAAGGATTCAAAGAGATTTCTCTTTTGTTTCCGTTCCGGGTATTTTTTCCGTTCATATTAGTCCGTTGTCGCTGCCGCTGCCGACTCATCCAGGATTTCTTTTAACTCATTGATCATGTCCTCATCTTTAAGGCTGAATTTAATCTCAACTCGCCGGGAGGCGTCCGCGTCAATGGAGCCATCCTCCGCATAGACCGGATCGGCCCATGAATGCCCGTTGACGGACAGCTTTTCTTCCAGCTTCGTAATTTCGGAAGAAGAAATGGTATCAAGTTCGAGCATATAGGAGGCTACAGCGAACGCCCTTGACTGGGAAAGCTGCAGGTTCGAATAATAGGTACCGGTTGTGTCGGTATAGCCGTCAATCCGGATCTCTGCGAGATAATCATAATATTCATCGGACATCAGCACAGAGCAGTAGATGGGGAGAATCTGACCGAGCAGCTCCTGTCCTTCGTCTGTCAGCGTATATTCATTGAAACCAAACAGGACGCTGGAATCCAGGACGATGGAGCCGTCAGATTCATCAATCGTGACAGTCAGGTTCTGTGTGTCAAATTCATCCTTCAGGGCGGCGATCAGATCGGCCTTGACGCCAATGATCTGTTCGATCTTTTGCTGCTGTTCTTCAAGCGCGGCCTGCTGCGACGCAACGAGTGCGCTTTGTTCATCAAGCTCTGCCTGCTGGGATGCGACAAGCGCCTGCTGTTCTGCCAGTTCAGACTCCTGCTGGGAAAGCAGTGCGCTCTGGGCGTCGAGACTGTCCTGCTGTGATGCGACGAGCGCGCTCTGCTCATCCAGATCCGCCTGCTGTGATGCCAGGAGTGCGGCCTGTTCATCCAGCTCGGATTCCTGCTCATTTAACAGTGCCTGCTGCTCATCCAGCTGAGACTGCAGCAGACTGGTCGCCTCCGCGTGCGCAGTCTCTTCTGCAAGGCGTTCCTGATAATTTTTCTGCGCCTGCATGAAGGAGATACACATAACCAGCAAAAAGAGCAGCAAAAGCCCGGCCATCATGTCGGAATAGGAGCGCCAGACGTTATGCCCCTCATATGTTTTTTTCCGTTTTCCGCGCATGCCTTATCACCTCTTATTTTTCCGGCGGAACAGGACAGGTTCAGCAGTCTGCTTCTCCAGCTGGGTCAGCTTCTTCATCATATCCTGCAAAAGCTGCTCTGACTCCTCCAGGCTTGCGGACAGTTCCTGCGAGACTGCCTGCTGTTTGCTGAGTGTCTTTATCTGTTCAGACAGACCAGTGAGATCCTTGCGGATTTCCAGATTAGACTGCACCGGCCCCATTTTTGCAATCTCATCTGAGTAATTCTGAAGGCGGGCGCTGTTTTCTTCCCAGACATCGGAGTATTTTTCGATGGACTGGTACATGAAACGAATGTACTCCTGGTAGGTAGCTTTTTGCTCTTCGTTGATGCGGAATGCTTCCTGCTGCGCCTGTGTCAGCCTGGAGAGCGTCTGCTCGTTGTATTGTTCGGATTTTTCCAGATGGTTTTGCAAATCGGTAAATGTCTGCTGCAGGCGTGACATGGAGCGATCCATGAAATCCATGTAGCTGGACTGTGTTTTCTCCAGCTGCTTTGCCGACTGGCTGATCCGGCGGAAGGAATCATCCAGATCCGCGTGAAGGTCATTGATAATCGTTCCGCAGATCTGTGCGACCGATTCTTCCTGCCTCTGCGTAAAGCTGTCTACGATCTGGTTGATCGCGCTGGTCATCTGCCCAAAAGCGGGTGTGATGGACATTTCGAAGCTTTTGCTCATCTGCTCTACAAAAATCTGTGTCAGGTCATTGGTGAGATCCTCCTGACTTTTTTTCTGCTCCAGAAGCCGCGCGGCAGAGTCAACCTCATGGCTGGGGCGTACATAGAGATAGAACGTGTCTGTAAAGCGGTCTAGATTGTTTGCCATCTCTGAGAGCTCGCTGCGCAGATTAAAAGAAAACGGGAGCGAAAGCGCAAGACCGTAAATCGAAGTGACAAATGCCACCTTGATACCGTCGATCAGCGGTGAAACCGAATCCGCCATCTGCTCGTAGCCGGATGGGTCAAAGTTGCGCAGGCCGAGCACCAGCCCGATAAAGGTACCGAGAATACCAAGGCTTGCGAGAATATCCGGAATCAGTTCCAGAAGAGAGCGATGGATGTAGGTTTCGATCACGTCTTCATTGATAAAATCGCAGATATCGCAGGAACCGTCCGGGTGCTTTTTTTCCATGTCATGGTATTCCGCATAGCACTTGTCCAGAAATTCGTTTTCAAAGAAACCGTCCGGCAGACGCGTTTCTCCGTCCGGTACCAGAGTGTGAATGAAGTCAGCCCCGTGCCCCAGAGCTTTGCTGATATTCATGAGGCGGAGCAGCCCGGTGAAAAAAGAAGCCAGGATCGCGATCAGCATTACAGCAAGAAAACCGAGATTGATCGCCAGAGAAGTAATCTCTACATCACGGCTGATGTAAGTAATAAAAACGCAGATGCCGACAGCTAAGACGGCTGTTACCACTGATATTATTCTTCTGGCATTCAAAAGAATCC
>JAJPXX010000115.1 GCA_021205225.1 Lachnospiraceae bacterium | reverse complement strand
ATCTTAAAGGCATTATATAACGGAGAAATCAATTTGGATGAAAAGGTGGTATCAAAAAGTCCGGCGTATCAGCAATCATTAAAAGACCTGGATGAACTTGTAACGGAAATGGAAGATATCCTGGACGCGGATGAAATTCATATTCTGAATGATATCATGGATCTTTGCACTGAGCAGGCAGATTACCTTTGTTTCGAATATTTTCGCTGTGGCTACAGTCTGGCATGCGAATTGGCCGCGGAGGCAAAAGCAACAATACAGCAGTACAATTTTTCCGAAAATTCTTCTACCCATCCGGAGGAAAATACTGAAAGTGAAAGTACGGACCCCGATGAGGAAATGTAGAGTTTAAGATATAATAGCAAAAAGTATGAATTTTTTGTGAAAAATGAACTATATCCGAAAATAGGTATTTTATCCGACATGATATTAGTGTAGCGCGATAAATGGAGAAATCTTGCAATGTGAAAGGAGACAATTATGGAATGTAGAGAAGAACCATGACATATAACCATTTTAGAGGAATAATTGGTGTATGTGTACGTACATAATTATATTTAAATACTCAGGGTAACTACAGATTGATTTCGCATATCCGGTTGGCTAACTGTATAGTCGCGCCGGATATGCGAAGAAGAGTACATTAGTACTTTCCAGAGGAGGTATTTTGGATAAAGAATACTTACTAAGCCTGGCGCTTAAGAGTGGAGAGATTACTAATGAGGAAATGGAAAGGGCTGCAATCTCAGGAATGGAGTTGGAGCTCATGGAAAAAGAGATACAGATACCTGTAATTTCAAGTCGGCAAAGAGGACAAATTGTACAGTTTTACATAACAGTTCCAGCCCGCTTAAGCCGTACCGGAAAACGATATCAGATTGTGGGACGATCGGAGAAAGAGGTACGTGAAGCTTTCATTCGGGAAGTTTATGATAATCTAACAGCGTCTATACAGTCGAGACAGTTAGAAAAGATGACCGTGGCAGACGGAATTGAAATGTATTTAAATTATGTGAAACCACATGATGGAGGAACAAAAGGAAAACTAAAGAATTCTACAATCAGTAGATATTATCGTATTTACATTACAAATATCAAAGATACAGAATTTGGAAATGTAAGACTGGTTGACCTGCGTCTGTATCATTGTGAAGATTTTATACAGTCATTGTACGATACTGGAATCGTGGCACAGTCAATACGTGGGATAAAAAGTTTTATCAGCCAGGCGCTGAATCATCTGGAAGCACACGATCTTGCCGTTAAGAATTACATGAAGACCGTGAAAGTGAATCCGGCTCTGTGCAGTCCTAAAAATAAAAGGGAAACAGGCATATGGGAAGATGAGGAAGTAAAGAAAATAGAAGCAGCATCCAAAGAGTTCTGGGAACATGGTAGGTATCGATATAGTGCGGTTTACCTGGTACTATTGTACACCGGATGCCGGATTGGAGAAATCCTTGCTGCTACTTGGGATGATGTGGACTTTGTTAATCGCCGGCTGATAATTGACAAGACCTATTCGGAATATTATAATTACGACACGGGCAAGAAATGCAGAGAATCGGATACGACTAAAAATACATATTCAACCCGAACGGTTGCTTTGCCAGATAGAGCTATCAAATGGCTGAAAGAACTGAAATGCCGGAATGTTTCATGTGGCATCAGCAGTAATTTTGTTGTTGTCACAAAAAAAGGAAGTGTACCTACGCAGTCGGCGCTGGGTGTCAGTTTTCGCCGCTTCTGTAAGGAAGCTGGAGTGCCTTACAGATCATCCCATACCTGTAGGCGGACAGATACAACTACATTGTTGGATGCAGGTGTTCCTCTTGCCGAGGTATCACAGAGACTTGGACACAGTAAGGTCAGTACGACACTGGATTCATATTATAAAAGCAAGAACCAGAATAATGATGCTTATATGGCAGCAATTAATCATGCTTTCGAGGATGCATATGGCACAACGGAATTAGATGAGGCTCCTGAAATGCAGGATGAATCTGAAACTACTACCCAGGGTCAGAATCCAGCACCATCGAAAGGGAAAGGAAATATCATTGATTTCAGTGATGCAGTTGCGGTCAGACGTCGCAAGGAAAAAAAGCAAAATCTGGGCAATTTCGTCAGCACCCGTCAGCACCCCTAAACAGACCATACAACCCGCAAGAAAACCCGCAGATCGGCCATTTCTGACCGGTCTGCGGGCGAAAAGGGGAGGATAAGTATTTATTTTTATCCTTTGTACAGTTCTCATAATGCTTGTCTGCCTTGGAGGGGGATCCGAAGCTTTGGCATATGAGTATCTCATCCGGAAATTTCACAGTGGCTTTTGTGTATCACCTGTGAGATGTTTTCCTGTGAGACTAATCATAGTATAGCCATTACGAAAAAAAATATTCAGCGAAAAGAAAAAATGCGTATCATTGTCTGTCTGTTTCGTGTTTGGCATTCTCCGCCTGGGGAACGCAGGTTTTTTCACTCGCCTGCGCCCGGCGTGTCACGCCATATTTTACCAGCTTCCGTATAATATCGTATATGACCGCAAAGACTGGCACTCCGATGATTACGCCGATGAATCCAAACAGGCCGCCGAAGGTGAGGATGGCAAACAGCACCCAGAAGCTGGACAGTCCGGTTATGTTTCCCAGAATCCTTGGTCCCAGAATGTTGCCGTCAAATTGCTGCAGGATCAGGACAAAAATGAGGAAGATGACGGCTTTTACCGGGCTGACCATCAGGATCAGCAGAAAGGATGGAATCGCGCCAATATATGGTCCAAAGAATGGGATAATATTGGTCACGCCTACAATGACGCTGATCAGCATTGCATATGGTATTCGTAAAATCATCATCCCGATGAAACAGATGATTCCGATGATCAGGGAATCAATCAGTCTGCCGTTGATATATCCGCTGAACACTTTATCTGTGTATTGTACTTCACGAAGAATCCGTCCGGACCATTTTTCTCCGAATAAGCTGTAATTGACCAGCTTTGCCTGCGAGGCAAATTTTTTTCTGCTTCCCAAAATGTAAATAGCGGCTATGAGACCGATCAAAACATTGGAAAAAAGTGAAACAACGCCAGATACGCTGCTGGATATGTTGCCGATCAGAACTTCGATATTTGGAATCACGTTTGTCCTGATCCAGCTTGGGATTGAGGTCGAGAAGCTCTCTGCCAGTTCGGAGATGTAGTTGCTCAGTGTCTCGTTGTCATCGAAGTATTGCAGAAGCCAGTCGGAAGCCGCTTCAATGCTGGATGGAATCAGGCGCAGAATTGAATAAATGCTGTCCAGTAAAGCCGGCAGCACCATAATCAGAAGAATCAGGATCACCGCCAGCCCCAGAACCATTGTAAGCAGGACGCTCAACCCCGGAATCAGCTTCACAGGCGCTTTTTTTCGTTCGCTGAAAAAGGCGGTCAGTTTTTCTTCAATAAAATTGCAGCTGGGTTTTAAAATATAGGCGATCACTGTGCCTATAATAAAAGGCATCAGTACATTTTGCAGCTTATGGAATGTCTGAGCGATTCCATCAAACCGAAATATCACAAAAAACAAAACAATGCTCATTGCCGCCGCGCCAAAGAGTGCCAGCATCAGACAGATATAATTTTGTTTGGCCTTCTTTCTATTCATATTCATCGTCTCCTCCGGGATTATCTGTTTCCTTCCGTCAACAATTTCTTCCGGTAAAATAGCATAGCAAAGGATAAAATTCAATAGACAGATTAGCCGGAATGTGAAAAAACGATGAGACTTTGCTTGTGTTTTATGGCAGGATACGTTATGATGAAAACGTGTTTTTGAGGAATGTGAGGTGTCAGGAGAGAGAATTCTGGCGCCGTTTGAAGTGGAAGTATTTGAGGAAAAATAAGAAGCTGATTTCCACGAACTGCGCGCTCGCAGGAGGGCGCGACGGCGGAACGGGTTGTGGAGAAGGCTTTTATACGGAGGAAGATTGAAGATGAAAGAATACATCAAAGGAGCAAACCCTTATATGCCTCTGTGGGAGCATGTCCCGGACGGAGAACCGCGCGTGTTTGAGTATGGCGGGGAAAAGCGGGTTTATGTCTATGGCTCCCATGACACCATGCGGACACAATATTGCGGAAAGGATTACGTAGTATGGAGTGCGCCGGTGGATGACCTGACGGACTGGAGCTATCACGGCATCTGCTATGAGACGAGTGACGGCAGTGTCCTCTACGCGCCGGATGTGGTGCAAAAGGGCGACACGTTTTATCTATATTCTGCGGAGCAAAAGGGCTCCTGTGTCTATGTGTCTGAATCAAAAAGTCCTGCCGGACCGTTTACCAATCCCAGGAAAACGGATCTTGGCTTTGATCCGGGCATCCTTGTAGATGACGACGGCAGAGTGTACGCATACTGGGGATTTTGTGCGTGCTATTGCTGTGAGCTGAATGAAGATATGGCGACGATCAAGGCGGGAACGCTGCATGCGCATCCGATGGAGCACACGATTGCGTCATGGCTTAGGGAGGATGATGGACATACAGGGGCTGATGATGCTTTTTTCGAAGCTTCTTCTCCCAGAAAAGTGTTTGGAAAGTATGTTTACATCTACTCCAAACGATATTTTACATCGGTGCCGGAGCTGGGCGTTTACACGGAAAACAATGGCTTTTTGTCTTATAAATACAGTGACAGCCCGCTGGAGGGTTTTCAGCCGGGCGGCGACATCAGCTTCAACGGCGGCGAGATTCTGAAGAATCCGGATGGAACTGGTACGATGAGCTACCGCTGGGGAAATAACCACGGCAGCATTATGGAGATCAATGGGAAATGGTACGTTTTCTACCATCGCCAGACCGGCACGGACGAGTATTCCCGTCAGGCGATGCTGGAGCCGGTGGATGTCGCGATGGATCAGAATGGGAGAATTTATATCGGAGATATTACCTATGAGAATGGCGAACCGGTTTCCTCAAAGCCAGCCGAGATGACCTCGCAGGGCGCGCACATCAACGGTCTGGATGCTTACAGGCTGATCTCCGCCGGGTATGCGTGCCATCTGACCGACCGCAGGCAGCAGAAGAAGGGGAACGCCGCCGCAAAAGCATATATCCGGCCGGTCTATGAGCAGGAGGATACGGTTTCCGCGCCGATTGTAGAGATTACAGACGGTGTCACGGCAGGATACCGTTACCTGCAGTTTGGGGTAAATGCGCCGAAGACGGTGACTGCTTATATCCAGGCAAAAGCAAATTTGGCCGTAAACGTCCGCATGGACGACTATAGGGGAAAAATCTGCGCGGTGCTGCATATGAAAGCGGGAGAGAGTCAGACAACGGCTGAGGTGACGACGGGGATGACAGGAAAACACGCGGTTTATTTTGAGTTTCTCTCAGAGAGCGAGGGTGTGATAGCAGAGTTTGACCGGTTTACATTTGACTAAGATGTGGAATTTATGATTATAACAATGAGAGGAGGAGTAAATTGGAATCTTTGAGCCGATCCTATGCAAAAAATGTCTGCGGGATTACGCTTCTTTGCGATGTAATCCCGATGGGGAGAGACTACACGATATGTGTAAGGGACGACAAAGGCGGCCACGTCGGTTCTGCGGTTATGTCGATCGCCCGGCAAAGTCTGACCGGAGAAGGAATCAGTGCGACTACATCTGTGCTGAACCGGGTGGGGCATAAGGACGATGAGGTCGCACGCAGGCTGGCGGAAGCAGTGGCAATTCAGAAAAATTGCACTGTGGTATGTACCTGCGGGATTCACCTGGATGGCATCACGCCGGAACAGATACGGGAGATTCTGGAGGCGTGCGGGGAGCTTGAGCAGATGATATTGGCGGATGAATGAAAAAATTAGATTGCCGGATATGTATGTGAACAGGGAATGTTCGAATCAGGGTCAGCCTGCTCAGAAACGCGCATCCGGAATCGGTATCAGAATATTCAGTGAAAACTCGGAACCGTTTGTCTCATGTGCGACGGTTCCGTTGTATTTTCGGATGGTTTGGAATGGAGTATTTCACCCCGACGCGCGCGCATTTCCCGGTACAGCTCACTTTCTTCGTCCAGCCGTACAAGCTGGTGCGCAAGGATGGAGAGGTCGCCAGAATGATCCAGATACTGCTGGAGGCTGTGGCCGTTTTTATAGGAGACGCCCTCAATGCGGCTTTCTGCTTTGTAACCGATTCCGAGCTGTTCGGTTCCCTTCAGCTGCTCCAGGCGATAGCGGTTTTCCGATTCGGGCTTTGCAAAATCATGAATGGTATATTGTACATATCCCAGCCCGGCGAGCTTTTGCTGTGCCAGCTGAAATTGCTTTCGCAGAACGCGCAATACTTTCTGTAATCCAGACGGTTCAGCAAGTACCGGGCTGCCGCCCTCTATGGATAAGGCCGTCACTTCATAGTCGTCCATATCTTCCGAAGCGGCCTGAATTTCCCGGAGCATCGCATTCACGTAGGTGCGCATGATCTGCGGACTGTATTTACACACAGACTGCGGGCAGTAGGAGCAGTGCCTAAAGCAGAAGGGGAAATTGAGCTGTATAATCAGGTTTTTCATAGGCTTGCGATCCTTTCTGATTCTTTCCGATTAGTATAGTATACTTTTTCAGAAATGGGGACTGTTAAAAAGAAAGAGCGTGTGTTAGAATAACCTGACGGAGGAAAGTAGACATGAAAGAAAGAAATACGGTTTCGCGCAACGAACAGATGCTGAACGAGCCGGTGGAGAAGGTGATCCCAAGGCTGGCGGTGCCGACGATCATATCCATGCTGATCACATCGATTTACAATATGGCAGATACCTTTTTTGTGAGCCAGCTCGGCACGTCAGCGTCCGGCGCGGTGGGGATTGTTTATTCCGCGATGGCGATGATTCAGGCACTTGCGTTTACAATTGGTATGGGAGCGGGGAATAACATCTCCCGGCTGCTCGGTGCGGGCAAAGAGGAGGAAGCGAAGTGGTACGCTTCCGTCGCCTGGTTCACAGGCTTTGCTCTTGGATGCATCGTTTCATTGCTTAGTGTGACGCAGATGCACCGGATTATTATGCTTCTGGGTTCTACAGAGACGATTGCGCCCTATGCGGAGGATTACGCGCAATATATTTTCCTGGCTGCGCCGTTTATGATGTGTTCCTTCATTATGAATAATATGCTCCGCTTTCAGGGACTTGCGATTTATTCTATGGTGGGTATTACAACAGGCGGCATTCTGAATATGGTACTTGATCCGATCCTGATTTTCGGGCTGGGAATGGGGACAGCGGGAGCCGGTGTTGCGACCGGATTTTCCCAGTTTGTCAGTTTTTGCATTTTATTGTTTATGTGCAACACGCACAAGGATGCGATCCGCATCACACCGCGCAATTTCAAACCGTCTGTGCGGATGTATGGGAGAATTCTCTATACGGGCGCACCCTCTCTTGCGAGACAGGGTATTGCGAGCATTTCCTCCGTGATGCTGAACTCCATCGCCGGAGGGTACGGGGACGCGGCGGTGGCGGCAATGTCGATTGTGTCGCGCTTTACAATGTTTATTAATTCGGTGATTATCGGCTTCGGGCAGGGCTTCCAGCCGGTCTGTGCGTTCAATTTCGGTGCAAGAAAATATGGTCGTGTGAAAGATGCTTTCTGGTTTTGTGTGAAAGTGATGACAGCGATCCTGATTGTATTGTGCGGCTTTTCCATGCTGTTTTCCGGACATATCATTGCGCTCTTTCGCAGGGATGACGCCGAGGTTATCGCGATTGGCACATTTGCGCTTCGCGCTCAGCTTGCCACGATGCCGCTTTGGGGGTATTATACGAGGTGCAATATGTTCTCTCAGTCTATTGGCTACGGAGGGCGGTCCTCGATTATTTCCTGCGCGCGCCAGGGGCTTTTTCTGATTCCGGTGCTGGCTGTGCTGCCGCGTATTTGTGGACTGCGCGGACTGCAGCTTGCCCAGCCGCTGTCAGATATTCTGGCGTTTCTGCTTGCTTATATACTGACAAGCCGTATTCTGCGGGAATTGAGTGAGAAATGAGGGGGACTGGAACTGCCGTAAAATTTTGAAGGATACATGTAAAGTAACTGCCGGTATGGATTATGAAACCGGAATTATGTAAGGAGACGTCGATACAGATTACGAAATCAGAATTTAAAGGAGGATGTGGTGAATATGAAGTACATGATTGCATCGGATATTCATGACTCTGCCTGGTATTGTAAAGAGATGCTTGCTGCCTTTGAGAGGGAGCAGGCGAACCGGCTGTTTTTGCTCGGCGATCTTTTATATCATGGGCCGCGGAATGACCTGCCGGTTGAATACGCGCCCAAAGAGGTCATTTCCATGCTGAATGCGCACAGGCAGCAGATTTTCTGTGTCCGGGGAAACTGTGACGCGGAGGTTGATCAGATGGTGCTTGGCTTTCCGATTATGGCGGACTATGCGTTGTTAACTGTGGAGAATCGGCTGATTTATGTTACGCACGGACACCTTTTCAGTATTACCTCACCGCCGCCCCTGCAGCCAGGAGATATTCTGCTGCACGGACATACGCATATTCCGGCGTGGGAATCGTTTGGGGAGGACAATTTATACCTGAATCCGGGTTCCGTCGCGCTTCCCAAAGATGGGAGTGCGCGCGGGTATATGATACTGGATGAAAAAGACATATATTGGAAAGAACTCAATGGAACGGTTTATCATTCGATGAGCCTGTAAAGGGAGAATGCGGTTGCTCTTTACTTTGAAGCAGGGATGATGTGCGGAAAGCGGTAATGATTCAGGACGACAGGCCGCAGGTCTGTCGGAAATTGTTACGAAGCATTGTCATCTGGCTGGTGAATAAAATCTCTGGGAGACGGTAGGTATGGAAGCGGACATTCTGCTTTTTATTCAGGAAAATATTCGGAATCCTTTCCTGAATCCGGTTTTTAAGGCAATCACACATCTGGGAGATGGCGGATTTTTCTGGATTGCCCTTACTGTTTTTTTGCTTTGTTTTCCAAAAACAAGAAGGGCAGGGATCTACTCTGTGTGTGCGCTTCTTGGCTCGCTGCTGGTCAACAATCTGATTCTGAAAAATCTGGTGAATCGTACACGCCCCTATGAGGTAATTGAGGGGCTTGTCTGTCTGGTAGCGCCCGCGAAGGATGCTTCCTTCCCGTCCGGGCACACCGGCGCGAGCTTTGCTTCGGCGGTGGCGGTTTACCGGCAGCTTCCGAAGCGATACGGTGTGCTGCTGTTGATACTGGCTGCGCTGATTGCTTTTTCGAGACTGTATGTGGGCATTCATTATCCGACAGATGTACTGGGCGGGCTGGTGACGGGGATTGCGCTGGGGATGCTGACGAATCTTGTGGGCGAGAGAATTCGAACCTGACCTCTCCGTTCAGACTGTTTGCATCTGTTTAAATTATGTTCACTATGTTAATAATTTATTTATCAGAATCTACTTGCGAACGGGTACAAAAATTGGTAGAATAAATCAGATTTGGTTAAATATGAGAGAGGTGGAAATGGGGCGAACACGATGAAAAAGGGTGCGGATATTTTAAAAAATATAACGCTTCTTGGTCAGTTTGGATTGTCGCTTATTACGCCGCTTCTGCTGTGTCTGGCGGCCTGCTGGTGGCTGACGACCCATACGGGGATCGGCGGCTGGATCTATATTGTTGGATTCTTTTTTGGCCTGGGCGGCAGCGGTATGTTCGCGTACAGGTTTTACCTCTCTGTGATAAAAAAGGATGAAACGGACAAAACTGGTAACGGGAAAATATCATTTAATAAACATCTGTAAGAGGGTCGCATCATTGCGAGGAGGCCGGAAATGAGTAGTTTGTTCGGTGAAGTTCAGCCGGCGGTGAAAAAAGAGACGCGCCGGGTTATGATTATGACTGCCGTGGGAATCGTGATTATGTGGATCGTGTTTGGAGTTTTGCATGCGGCGATGCCGGATTCGGTTCCGTTTGATTATACTGTCATTTTAGGCGGTTTGGTGGGCGGCGTGATTGCGGTCCTTAATTTCTTTCTGATGGGCCTGATGGTTCAGAGCGCGGCATCAGCTGCGGATGAGGAAGCGGCTCGGACGAAAGTCAAAGCGAGTTATTCTCAGCGGCTTTTGCTTCAGATGCTCTGGGTGATTGCCGCGATTGTAGCACCCTGCTTTCAGTTTGTGGCAGGAATTGTACCTCTGTTTCTCCCCAGCTTCGGTATTAAGCTGACTGGGATTTTTAAAAAGTCACAGTGAAAGCGGCTGACTCACGGACTTTTCTATATTGGTAACAGTTCAGAACAGCATCGAAATGAAAAGACAGACTGTGCAGGTTTACCTGCTAAAGGCTGTATTTTCATTTCGGGATGGGCGGAACGCCCATCAAGCCACAGACATATGACGCGTTAGCGGCATATAGCCTGCATCGCAGGCGGTCTGCGGCCTGATGTTCTGAATAGTTACCTATACTGAATCATTCAGCCGGTAAGGAGGTGGAGAACGTTATGGAAGTTGATATTTCAGGGGCAAGAGTCTTTTTCACCATACACACGAATATCCCCATACTGGGAGATTTGCAGATCAGCGAGACGATAGTCGTCAGCTGGCTGGTCATGATTCTGATTACAGGCCTTTGCATCTGGCTGACGCATGACCTTAAGGTGGAAAATATTTCCAAACGACAGGCTGTGGCAGAGATGCTTGTAGAGACGGCCAATAAGTTTGTGATTGGAAATATGGGAGAAAAATTCCGCTACCTGATTCCATTTGTGGCGGCGCTGTTTTCGACGAGCCTGGTTTCGAACCTGATCAGTCTGGTGGGATTAAGAAGTCCTACAGCGGATCTTTCCACGGAGGCAGCCTGGGCGGTCGTCGTATTTGTTATGATCACATGGCAGAAGATCAAGACAGGCGGTATCGGCGGATATCTCAAGGGATTTACGCAGCCGATTCCGGTTCTGACGCCGTTCAATATTCTGTCAGAAATTGCGACGCCGATCAGTATGGCCTGCCGTCATTTTGGAAATATTCTGTCAGGTATTGTGATCAATGCCCTGATCTACGCCGCTCTGGCGGTGGCCAGTTCCGCACTGTTCGGACTGATTCCGGGTCTGGTGGGCGATGTGCTTGCGCAGATTCCGATTCTGGATGTCGGTATACCGGCGATTTTATCGGTGTACTTCGACTGGTTTACCGGTGTGATGCAGGCGTATATTTTCTGTATGCTGACAACGCTCTATATCGCAAATGCGGCGGAAGGCTAGAAAAAAGCTGCAAATGTAAAACAATCAGTATAAAATGGCTTTTGACTGTGAGTGATGGCTGTCGGCTGCTTGCAGCGGATGAAGGACAGCAGCTATGGGTCACTGGCCACAAAATAAGGAGGATTATATTATGGATTTCACAATTTTAGCAAAAGGTATCGCACTGGCTGGCTGCGCAATCGGCGCAGGTCTGGCGCTGATCGCAGGTATCGGCCCTGGTATTGGTGAAGGTAACGCGGTGGCAAAGGCTCTGGAAGCAATCGGCCGTCAGCCGGAGTGCAAGGGCGATGTGACATCAACGATGCTGATGGGCTGCGCAATCGCTGAGACGACTGGTATCTACGGTTTCGTTACCGGTCTGCTTCTGATTTTCGTAGCGCCGAATATGTTCATGAATCTCCTTGTCTGATGTTAAGAAGCAGACTGTGAGGAAAGTATGGTGTCCCTGACTGCCTGGTTTTCTGTAAAGTACAGAGCGGGTCTGACAGAGGACAGGACAGACGCAAACCGGAAGCATTAAAAAATGCGGATATCCGGAAATCAGCAGAAGAGGGGACATTTGTAACAGTTCACAGTGTGGGAAAGAATGGAGGTTACCGACATGGATGTACAGAATTTAGTAGGCCTTGTACCGTGGACCTTTATCGCACAGATTTGCAACCTGTTTATCCAGATGTATCTGATCAAGCGTTTTTTGTTTAAGCCGATCAATAATATTCTTGAGAAGCGCAAAGCCGCGGCTGACGCCGAGATCCAGGAAGCCGCGAAGGCGAAGGAAGAGGCGCAGGCCATGAAGACGGAGTACGAACAGAATATGCTGGAGGCGAAGACAAAGGCGAATGATATTCTGACGAACGCGCAGAAAACTGCGACCGTTCAGAGTGAAGAGATTCTCCGGGAAGCTTCCGCGCAGGCCGCTTCGATAAAAGCGAAAGCCGAGAGTGATATTGCGCAGGAGAAGCGTAAAGCGGTCAATGAGATCAAGGATGAGATTGGAAGCATGGCTGTAGAGATTGCCGGCAAGGTGATCGAGCGGGAGGTTAGCGAAGAGGATCACGCAAAGCTGATTGATGAATTTATAGCAAGTGTAGGAGAGAGCGCATGACACAGACTGCCAGAGTATATGGCGGCAGCCTGTATGAGCTTGCCGCCGAAGAGACGCTTACGGATACGATTCGCGGGCAGATGCTTGCGGTGAAGGATTTGTTTCAGGAGAATCCGGATTACCTGGCGCTTCTCTGTGAGCCTTCGATTGCGAAGGACGAACGGATTGGGCTGATCGAGACCGCGTTTGGAAATCGTGCGGAGCGGTATCTGGTAAGCTTTTTGAAGCTGCTGTGTGAGAAAGGAATTCTGCGGGAGTATACAGGCTGCTGCGAGGAATACACACGGCGCTACAATGCAGATCATAACATTGCCGAGGCTGTAGTCACGAGCGCGGTTGCGCTGACGGACGCGCAGGCGGCGGCTTTAAAAGAAAAGCTGGAAAAGAAGAGCGGAAAGACCGTTGTGCTGACGCAGAAAATCGACCCTGCGGTTGTGGCGGGACTGCGTGTGGAGCTGGAAGGAAAACAGCTTGACGGTACGGTGCAGGGGCGCATGTCCGGTATTTCCCGGAAGCTTGCGGATGTTGTGATCTAAAGAAATCAAGTTAAAATGCAGCTATTCAGAACAGTAGGCCGCAGTTCGCTTTTTCCGTTTGTTGCTGTTTTGAATTGTTATAGTAAAATGACGCATATTAATTAGTAGTTTGAGTGTGGTTATTTAAAATTAGCTTTCATATTTCCAGGAAAGCCTGGGTAGCCGCATTCGGGTAAGGATGGATGAGACCATGCAATTAAAACCTGAAGAAATCACTAAGGTCATCCGAAGCCAGATCAAATATTACGAGAATGCGATCCATCAGGACGAGACAGGCACGGTTCTGCTGGTCGGAGATGGAATTGCCAGAGCCAGCGGCCTGGCGAAGTGTATGGCCGGAGAATTGCTGGAGTTTGAGGACGGCAGCTTCGGTATGGCACAGAATCTCGAGGAGAATAGCGTCTCAATCGTTTTGTTTGGTTCCGGCGAAAAGATTCAGGAAGGACAGACCGTAAAACGCACCGGCAAGGTTGTATCTGTGCCGGTGGGAGAGGCAATGATTGGCCGGGTGGTCAATGCATTGGGACAGCCGATTGACGGGGCAGGACCGATTACGGCCAGCGAATACCGCGCGATTGAGAACCAGGCGCCTGGTATCTGTGACCGGCAGCCGGTATTTGAGCCGCTGCAGACTGGTATTAAGGCGATTGACTCCATGATTCCGATCGGCCGCGGGCAGCGTGAGCTGATTATTGGCGATCGTCAGACCGGTAAGACGACGATTGCGACCGATACCATTATTAACCAAAAAGGCAAGGATGTTATCTGTATTTATGTGGCGATTGGACAGAAGCGGTCGACGGTAGCCGCATTGTCTGAGAACCTCTCCAGAAATGGAGCAATGGATTATACCGTCATTGTGGCGGCGACTGCATCTGAGGCGAGTCCGCTGCAGTATATCGCACCTTATTCGGGATGCGCGATGGGCGAATATTTTATGCAGCAGGGGAAACACGTGCTGATCATTTATGATGACCTGAGCAAGCACGCGGTGGCTTACCGCGCACTCTCTCTGCTGATCCGCAGACCGCCAGGACGTGAAGCTTATCCCGGCGATGTGTTTTATTTGCATTCCAGGCTTCTGGAGCGTGCCGCAAAGATGGATGAAGCGCACGGCGGCGGCTCACTGACCGCGCTGCCGATCATCGAGACACAGGCGGGTGATGTATCCGCTTACATCCCGACGAACGTAATTTCCATTACAGACGGACAGATTTTCCTGGAGACCGAGATGTTCCACTCTGGCATTATGCCGGCGGTAAACCCTGGTATTTCAGTTTCCCGTGTCGGCGGCAACGCCCAGATTAAGGCAATGAAAAAGGTAGCCGGTACGCTGAAGCTGATTTATTCTCAGTATCGTGAGCTGCAGAGCTTCGCGCAGTTCGGTTCCGACCTGGATGCAGACACCAAGTCCCGTCTGGATCAGGGTGCCCGTATTGTGGAGATCCTGAAGCAGAATCAGAACTCACCGATTCCGGTGGAAAAGCAGGTCGCAATTATTTACGCAGTGACCAAGGGTTATCTGGCAGGCGTCGAGACTGGTGATGTGCGCGACTATGAGGCGGGACTGTATCCGTTCCTTGATACAGATGCGCAGGGTGCCGCGGCAATGCAGGCCATCCGGGAGACTGGCAAGCTGGATGAAGATACTGAAGTAAACCTGAAACAGGCGCTGCGGGATTATACCGATCAGTTCCTCAGTACGAAACCTGGTAAGTAGATTTACTGTAATAAGACAGTACTTCGCATTTGCTGCGAAGTATATACGAAAACACGTATATTACGATCTGCTTTTATCAGAGAGGAGGAACAAGATGGCTGCAAATATGAAAGCGGTAAAGCTGCGAATCAAAAGTGTTCAGAGCACGATGCAGATTACCAAGGCGATGGAGCTTGTGGCATCCTCCAAGCTGCGCAGGGCGAAGGAACGCTCTGATCAGTGCCGTCCCTATTTTCGCGAGCTGCACCAGACGCTGGTTGACATCGCGGAAGGGAATACGGATTTTTCTTCTGTTTACGCGAAAACGTCATCGAATGAGCGCTGTTGCTATGTCGTGATCGCGGGCGACCGCGGACTTGCGGGCGGCTACAATTCCAATCTGTTCAAGACGCTGGAAGCGGCTGCCGGAGATAACAGAGATTATGTTGTGTTGCCGATCGGGAAAAAGGCTGTAGAATATTTTCAGCGCAGAAAGGTCGAGATTCTGACGGAAGAATTTGCGACCGTTGCGAATATTTCTGTGGCGGATTGTTTTGAGATTGCAAGGCTCCTTTGCCGGGAATATCGGGAAGGAAGATTTGGTCATATCGAGCTGTGCTACACGGAGTTTGTATCCATGCTGTCGCAGCGCCCAGAGGTTTATCCAATGCTGCCGCTTACGGATCTGGAGAGTGCGAAGGAAGAAGCTTCCGCTGTCCGTGATCTGATTCTCTATGAGCCGGACAGCTCGGAAGTATTTGACGCGATCGTTCCCGAATATCTGGGCGGCTTTATCTATGGCGGTGTGTGTGATGCGGTTGCAAGCGAGCTGGCAGCACGTCGCAATGCGATGGAAGCGGCGACGAGCAATGCGGAGGAAATGATCGAAAAGCTGAACCTGAGCTATAATCGGGCTCGTCAGAGCAGCATTACGACAGAAATTACCGAGATTGTTGCGGGCGCGGAAGGTGTTGGCTGAGGGCCGCGCAATGGATTTGGAGGAATAGGAATGAGTGACAAACACATTGGCGAAGTAGTGCAGGTAATCGGCCCTGTCCTGGATATCCGCTATCCGCAGGATCAGCTGCCCGCACTGCTGAACGCGATTGAGATTGATAATAACGGCAAAAAGCTGATTGCGGAGGTAGCGCAGGAGATTGGCGACAATACGGTTCGCTGTATCGCAATGAGTTCGACTGACGGCTTGGTGCGCGGCACAAAGGCGGTTGACACCGGTGCTCCGATTTCGGTGCCGGTAGGCGAGGAATGCCTGGGCCGAGTTCTGAATCTGCTTGGCGAGCCGGTGGATGAGATGCCGCCGGTTGAGACAAAGGAACGCTGGTCGATTCACCGTCCGGCGCCTTCCTATGAGGAGCAGACCCCGGCGACGGAGATACTGGAGACCGGTATTAAGGTCGTAGACCTGATCTGTCCGTACGCGAAGGGCGGCAAGATTGGTCTGTTCGGCGGCGCCGGAGTGGGTAAGACCGTCCTGATCATGGAGCTGATCCATAATGTAGCGACGGCTCATGGCGGGTTATCTGTATTTACCGGCGTTGGCGAGCGTACCCGTGAAGGCAACGACCTTTACAACGAAATGAAGGAGAGCGGCGTTATCAATAAGACAGCGCTGGTCTATGGTCAGATGAACGAGCCGCCCGGAGCGCGTATGCGTGTCGGTCTTTCCGGCTTGACCATCGCGGAATATTTCCGTGATGTCAAAAATCAGGACGTGCTGCTTTTCATTGACAATATTTTCCGTTTCACCCAGGCAGGCTCTGAGGTGTCCGCACTTCTTGGCCGTATGCCGTCCGCGGTAGGTTATCAGCCGACGCTGGCGACGGAAATGGGCGAGCTGCAGGAGCGTATCACATCGACAAGAAAGGGTTCTATCACATCCGTACAGGCAGTTTATGTACCGGCGGATGACCTGACAGATCCGGCTCCGGCGACGACCTTTACGCATCTGGACGCGACCACGGTACTTTCCCGTGATATTGCCAGCCAGGGTATCTATCCGGCAGTGGATCCGTTGGATTCCACAAGCCGCATCCTCTCGCCGGAGGTCGTAGGCAGCGAACATTATGAGATTGCGAAGGCGGTGCAGATGGTGCTGCAGCGTTACAAAGAGCTGCAGGATATCATCGCCATCATGGGTATGGACGAGCTTTCCGAGGAAGATAAGATGACGGTAAACCGAGCCCGTAAGGTACAGCGTTTCCTGTCACAGAGCTTCTCCGTGGCGGAGCAGTTCACCGGTTTGCCCGGTCAGTATGTGCCGCTCAAAGAAACCCTGCGCGGCTTCCGTATGATCCTGAATGGCGAGTGCGATGAGATCCCTGAGAGCTGTTTCCTGTTTGCCGGCACGATTGACGACGTGTTTGAGAAGGCGAAGAACCTGTAAAAGGAGGCAGAGGCCATGAGTAGTTTTCCATTAAAAATCGGAACGCCGGACGGCCTGCTTTTTGAGGGGGACGCTGAGCGCGTCGCATGCAGAACCATCACGGGAGACCTGGCGATCCTCGCGGGCCATTGCAATTACTGCACGGCAATCGGTATGGGAGAGGCGCACGTCGTTCTTGGGGACGGTACCACGCGGTATGCTGCCTGTATTGGCGGTATGCTTTCTGTCATGAATGGTACCTGCCGTGTTCTTGCCACCACCTGGGAGTGGAAGGAAGACATCGACAAAAACCGCGCCGAGGATGCGAAGCGACGCGCCGAAGAGCGCCTGGCAAGGCAGGGCCTGACCGATCAGGAATATGCCAATGCCACCGCGAAGCTGCAGCGGGCATTGGTAAGGCTGAGTGTGAAGCAGTAGATGTTTTTGAATAGGTGTCTGTAGCGTAGTCGGAGTGGAGAAATAACGTAATATGCCCCATGTGTAAATGCACAAGGGGCATATTTTTAAATTGCATTTTTGTTGATTCTAAAGTATACGACTCATGAGTATACATTTTTTCGCAGTATGAATGCTGCTTGATTGATAGATGATTCACAGGATTGTGAATGTGATGAAAAGCTTTTTTAAAACGTAAGGCTTTTTCTGCCAAAGGATGTCCGTTACTTTTATGAAAAGGAAATGATAGGCTCCATATGGCAAATGATTTTCTCCGGCTGGTCTGAGTATTGTAAATATTTTTTCAGACTGGCCGTATTTTTTGAACGCACACCGTCGAAGGCACTTTCCGCGCCAAGCCCGAAGGCGAGAGATTCACATCCGCCGGATTCAAGCATAAAATATCGGCATTCTTTCCCGGAAAGGGAGAATCGTCCCGGAAGGTATTCTGTAAAGTCCTGAGATGTCAGATAATCATTCACATCTGCAAGCCAGGCGGTCACTTCTTCCGGATTTGGAATGTGTTTGCGCGGATTCTCCCAAGACAAGGAATGGTCAGGATGATCTGCTGCGTCTTTTGCCTGTGTATCATCTGTTTCCGGTTTTTTCGCAGCTGCGTAACTCTGCTTTGCGGAATATTCCTCTGCCAATTCCGTTCCGGGCGTGAGCACGAACGGATAGAGGGAAAGGTGAGACGCTCCATAGGAGAGCGCCTTTTTTATACTCTCCAGCAGGGAAGTCCGTGTCTGTCCGGGAAGCCCGGCGATGATGTCAAAGCTCAGGTCAAGCCGGCTGCCCCCAAGAATCATATGGGTGACATCCATAGCGGATGGGCTTAGAAAGCGGCCGAGCATTTCATGTTCGAAGGAATTATGCGTTACGTATTCGATGCTGAGCCGGGTGACGTGGCCGCGGCGGCAGGCATTCAGTGTCTCGACACTGAACATGCCGGGATGCACCTTCAATGTAATTTCCGCATCTGGAGCAATATTGTACCACGAAGAAAGGTCTTTAAGCAGTTCACCCAGCTCTTCGTCCATCATATGCCCGGGGATTCCGCCGCCGATGTAGACGGCGGAAATCTCATAATCCGGGAAGCTTTCTGTGGAGGCAGCGATTTCCTTTCGAAGCGCCTGTGCGTACGCATGCCGCAGATCGGAGCTGGGCGCACAGGCGATTTTTCCGCAGTGTTTGCAGTGAACCGGGCAGAATGGAATGTCTATGTATAGTAATAAATTTCGCTTATCCATCAATCTTTTCCCATATGGTAACTATAATTAATCGATCGTTCCCGTTGCGGAGGTAGCAGAATCACCGGTTGATACCTCCGGTGCGCTCTGTCCCAGGTATTCGCCGAGCAGCGCGCCGAACACGGTGGCGAAGCCGATGCTGATGCCGTTCATCGGAGCGGTATACTGCAGCGGGAAACGGCCACCGGAGGCATTGCCGGTCGCGAACAGGCCGGGGATCGGCTCGAACTTCTGATTCAGTACCTGCTGGTTGCCGTCTACGAAAAGACCGGCCAGGGTAACGAGAACGATGTTCGCGTTGCGGTCAAGCTTCTCTGCATAGAATGGTCCTTCGCTGATGCGGAACATCATATCAGCCGGTTTTGCGTAATCTTCATCCTTACCTGCTTCTGCGTAGGCATCATAGGTCTCGACTGCATTTACGAAGTTTTCTGCATATTCGCCCTCAAAGCCAAGATAAGAAGCCAGTTCCTCCAGGGTATCTGCGCAGTAAACATTATTGAGGCCTTCTGCGCCAGCCGCTTTTACTTCTTCCAGGGAAGCTGCGTACTCGTCCATCTTCGCGTCAGAGATATCGGAAGCATTGAAATGACCGAGCGCCTGATTCTGCGCGAATTCTCTCCAGTGCCCCTCATCCCATACCTGAATGATAGAACTGTCGATCGGCTGACGTGCACTCTGGCAGCCTGCTACGAACGGAACGCCAAATGATTCGTTGCAGTAGCGCTTGCCATATTTGTTGATCCACAGACCGCTGGCCGCACCGAAGAAGCCCATCGGAAGCGCAGAGGTTGCGCCGCCCATTGCGGCTCTCGGACCGATCTCCATGACGCCGCCGGCCCAGATACCCATGCGGTGTCCGTAGCCGTCACGTCCGGAACCGGTCAGCTCCGTGTAAGGATTGCACTCCTGCACCTCAGTGCACAGAGAACGGTACATATCGGAGTTCGCGCTGAAATCGCCGGTCGCCAGCACGACGCCTTTCTTGGCCATGAAACGGTAATACTGATCATCTTCCAGGCTCTGTGCAATTACGCCGCAGACAGTGTCGCCGTCTTTGATCAGCACCTTGGCGGTCATGTTATAAAATGCCTGCGAATCCGGGCTTGCGTCCAGACCTGCCTGTACGGTCTTGGTGCAGAACTCTCCGGAGCTTGACATACTGCCGGAACCAAGATTAATAACAGCAGGATAGGTCATGAAGAACCCTTTTTTATAGCTGTAATCACTATCCGGTTCAATGGTGTCTTCACCGGTGATTTCAGTGATGTCGTCATATAGCTCCGTCATCCAGTCCACTATTTCACCATTTCTCTTTGCCCACTTGCTGATCAGATCCGGCTGTGCGCGTCCCGCACTTTGCAGCTGATAGCTTTCGATGAAATCAACCGGGTCAAAGTAATCCTTCGGAACCCCCAGAACGTCTTCCTGCCACTGAGAATTGAAATGGCCGAGCTGACCGCCGTAGGCTTCAAAAGAATCCTGCGACTGGGAATCCAGCACGATACAGGTCGCGCCCTGCTCGCATGCCATACGGAAGCAGTTTGCGCCGGAATAGTTTGCGCCGATGACAATGACATCCGCGGAATACTCGCCCGCGATCTCACTCTCACTGAAGGTCGGAGCCTCGCCAACCCAGCTGCGGCGCATGGAATAATAAACAGTATTTCCTTCCTCATCGGTTCCGGTATACGGATCGCTGCTGTCGGTGTCTGCCTCGCCGGTCGATTCCACCGCCACGCCCATTGCCTGCGCGATACAGTTTGCCGCCGCTTCCTTGACAGCGTCTGAGGTTACGGTCGCGCCGCTGACGCCGTCGATTTCCGCAGACTGTGCCGCAAGGAGTGCCTCCTGGAGTGTCTCGCCATACAGCTGGCCGATGGTTTCGGTCTCATTGGAAACGTCAACAACTACATCTGTGATGCTGGTTTCATCAAAAGTTATCGTAACCGTGACGGTACCCATACCGGTCGCGCTGGCGGTATATGTTCCAGGTGTGTAAATTGCCTCACCGGAAGCTGCCGCTGCGCCTTCTTCTGCGTGAACCACTCCTCCGAAAATTCCGGAAGCTGCCAGCGCTGCTGCACCTGCGCCCGCGCTGCGGATAAAGTCGCGCCGGGAAAGACTGTTTTTTTCATTTTTCATGGTAAAATCCTCCTGTTTGGAAAATAAATCGGATTTTTCCTGCTTATTTTTCGTTTAAAATCATGGAATCAGCAGGAGAAAATCTCTGATCAATTGTGTGAATATTAAACAGACAGAAGGAAAAAAAAGATATTTATCGACCAACTGGTACAAAATCACGACTAACTGGTTGTGAAAACATATGCGCAGGGAGCGAAAGAAAATAAGCAGCTTACGCAGCTGGCGATTTGCGCTTTGGCGAAAAAACTTCCAGGAATCATACGGCTGTTGCTTTCGCATCAGAAGTCGGCAGCAGCAGATCCAGCACAAACTGTCTGTCTGTGACTCGATAAGAAAACTGTCCGCCGTATTTTTCCACTGTATGCCGGATACTGCGTATGCCAAACCCATGTGCGGAGGCGTCAGGCTTATCCGTCAGCAGCTGACCGTCCTTTTCTTTTGGGGGTGCTTCACAGCTGTTTTCAAAGTGCAGGCTCAGCATCTGGTTCTTCAGGGATATCCGGATGCGTATCTGTCTCTTTTGTTCATCCGCTATTTTCATACAGGCTTCGATGGCATTGTCCAGGGCATTTCCGAGGATCGTACAGATATCCAGAGGATCCATGAAATCCAGCAAACTTCCATCAATATAAGGTATACAGCGAATGTGATTCTCCTGGCAGAGGGCGAGCTTCTGATTCAAAATCACATCCACAGCCTGATTGCCAGTATTCAGCTCTGTTTCATATGGGCGGATCTGCTCCAGCATCTTTCCCAGCTCCTGGCGGATTTGCCCCTGATCCGTACAGTTTTGTATGTAAAGAAGTGTATTTTTCAAGTCATGATACTGGCGGTTGACCCGGTCGGCCACTTCCTTTGACTGCGAATACTGTGCGTGCTGGACAAAAAGCATTTGCTCCAGCTGGTGCAGCTCAGCGGTATGACGCTCAGAAGAAACCGCGGTCACATTGCCAATCAGAAGCAGCAGGCCAGCCAGAAGCGTGATCAGCATCATAATCGGAATCTCAGCAGTGAGATCCTCATTTGCTACCGGCAGCCAGATCGTGATGCCGCGGATAAACAGATACGGAAGCAGAGAAATAGCCAGCACGGGGATATGCTCAGGGCGCAGCACCGGACGGCCGCTTTTTTCCATAAACTGCCGTACGATCCACACGGTCAGAAACAGAATGGATGCTTCTGCCAGATTGGCGCCAATCAGCTTTACCAGCGAACCTTCTAAAAACAGATCATAGTGCAGCAGGCGCTGAGAGAAAAATGCGGACAGAGACCGCAGGCAGTCGCTGATCAGAAAATATACCATCATCTCATACAGGCAGATGAGAATATTATCCCGTGTCCACTGCCAGATGAAAGCCAGGAAAAAGACCATTTTGACAGCGACAGTGCCGTATGTGCCGGGATCCCAGTAGCCTCCGCGCTGGAATGGGACAGCCAGAAAAACGCTGAGGATCAAAAGGAGACTGCCCTGACAGTTTTGGAGTGAGAAAGATCTGTGTGTCGGTGCTTTCGGACTGGATTTTTGATTCCGAGGGAAATGGAGGTTAGATCCGGCAGAAGGCCGCTTCAGTGAGGAAGAACTCAGGAAAAAAATACAGCCCAGCTGATCCGTCAGCGCCATCAGGAAGGATGGAAAAAGAGCTTCGATCCAGGTGAAAATCTGATTCATTACGACAATCCTCCTATATATTCCGCCAGCGCTTCCAGAAAATCCTTTCGCCGGTGGCGGCTGATCGCCAGCTGTGTTCCTGCAACCCAGACATCACATCCCTGAAACCGGTCCACGTAGTTCAGGTTGACCAGATAGGCGGTATGGCAGCGGAAAAAAGGAAACTCCGCCAGCCTGTTCTCCAGGGCATTCATCGTCTCGCCGGACGGGATTTCACGTGTACGCGTATGAATAACCGTTTTATGAAGCGAGGTTTCCACGTAAGTAATGTCGCGGATATCGAGCAGGACGGTGCCTTCGCGGTTTTTAACGGTCAGAAAATGGGGCGTGCGCTTCACGATTACCCCAAGCGCACGGGTCAGCTCAGCGGCGAACGTCTCGTAATCTACCGGCTTTATGATAAAATTCAGCGCGTTTACGGTGTAGCCTTCCAGAGCGTACTGCACCAGGTTTGTGATGAAAATGATGACCACATTTTCATCCGCCGTCCGGATCGCTTTCGCGGCATCCATCCCATTCATCGGCTTCATTTCAATATCGAGGAACAGGATGTCACAATCCTTCGGGTACTCCTCGACCAGAGAAAGACCGTCCGGAAAGAAGGAGACCTGAAAAGTCTCATCGTGTGTTTCCTCATATCGACGGATATATTCGGCCAGACGCCGCCGCTCCGGCTCCATATCCTCCGCAATCACAATGCGAATCACAGACGCTCCTCCTCCTTTCTGGCTTGTGCTGATGTTCTGATTCGTTTGATATCTTCTGATATTTGAAACGAAGACAGTTTGCGGTTCTGTGATAATTAACATAATTATACTCCGAAAACAGGGGCGGAAGCAACCTGTTTTTCCGGTTATTTCGGTCAAAGTGAGGCATATTAACTTTTTGAAAATGGCTTGACAAAACAATAGAGATATGATAAGTTTCATTTAACAATTAAGCTAAATGTTAAGGGAGGGATGGCTTTGGGTTTACAGGAAACATTAAAAGCGTTGGCGGATCCGACCCGCCGTGAAATCCTGAATTTACTCAAAGGCGGCAGAATGTCAGCCGGAGAGATTACCGAACACTTTTCCGTAACCGCCGCGTCTATTTCCAGGCACCTTGCGGTGTTGAAGGATGCGGATCTGGTTCGGGATAAGCGGGAAGGAAAATTTATCTATTACGAGATTAACACCTCCGTTTTAGAGGAGACACTGCTGTGGATGACTGATTTGATGGGTGAGTAATGGCTGCGGTGAAAAAAAGCTTCATAAAAGCGTAATATGGCGTAAAAATAAGAAATCAGAGAATTAAGGAGTTAAGGGAGGAATCAGGTATGCTTAAGAGTAACAGACGAACGGTAATTTTATCCTCAATTGTAATTTTGCTTCCGGTTCTGGCGGGGCTTCTTCTGTGGAACCGCCTGCCGGATCAGATGGCGACGCACTGGAGTACCGGTAATATACCGGATGGATTCAGCTCAAAGGCGTTTGCAGTTTTTGGAATCCCCGTATTTTTGCTGATCATGCATTTTTTCTGTCTGCTTGCTACTGCCGGAGACGCAAAGCAGAAGGATCAGAATAAAAAAGTGCTCGGTATGGTGTTCTGGATTATCCCGCTTGTGTCTTTGTGCACGAATGGAATGATCTATGCCGCGGCATTGGAAAAAGAGTTTAATGTACTTACGGTTTGCTCGGTTATGATGGGACTGCTGTTTTTATTTCTGGGGAATTATTTTCCGAAAATTAAACAGAATCGAACCATTGGGATTCGCTTTTCCTGGACATTAAATAATGAAGAAAACTGGAACCGGACGCACCGTTTTGCCGGAAAAGTATGGGTGATTGACGGACTGGTACTGCTGCTTTCGATTTTTTTGCCGGTTGGGGTTCTGATGCCGGTTTTATTTGGTACGATCGTGGTGGCAGTTGTACTGCCGTTCCTGTATTCCTGGCGCATTGACAGGAAGCAGCAGAAGAAAGAAATTTCCTGAAATGTCAGTTGAAGCGCACTTTTAGATATGTTAAACTTTTGTATAGGATTACGATGGTCGAAGGAGCGTGAAGCAATATGAGTAAATATTTTAATGTGACAGCAGTCTGTGTGCCTGAAAGACATTATATGGTTGACATCACAGATCGCCTTCAGAAGATTAAGATGATGGTTGACAGGGGGGATTATTTTACGATTAACCGTGCCCGCCAGTATGGGAAGACAACTACATTAACTGCGTTGGAAAGGTATCTTCATGAGGATTATCGGGTGATTAGTCTGGATTTTCAGGGAATGGAGACGAATGACTTTGCAGATAATCAATGCTTTGTACAGGCGCTTTCCAGAGAATTATTTCTGGCAGTAAAAAATATGAAAAATCCGCAGGAAGAGATTTTGTCGAAGCTAAAAGAAATTGGGTTTGGAAATAAATCCGATATGGGATTGCCTGAGTTATTTTTATACTTCAATGAATGGTGTGTGCAATCAGATAAACCAATTGTTCTGATGATTGATGAGGTGGATGCTGCATCGAATAATCAGGTGTTTCTGGATTTCCTTGCGCAATTGCGCTCAGCTTATATTAAACGGGGAAAATATGGGTATGCCACTTTCCAGTCCGTAATTCTGGCGGGTGTCTATGATATCAAAAATCTGAAAAGAAAGTTTGTAAAAGAGGGAGAACATCAGACGAACTCTCCCTGGAATATCGCCGCTGATTTCCTGGTGGATATGAGCTTTTCCCAAAAAGACATCGCCGGTATGCTTCGCGAATATGAAGCCGATTATGAAACCGGGATGGATACGGATGCGATTGCGCAGATGATATATGATTACACATCCGGTTATCCATTTCTGGTGTCGAGAATGTGTAAACTACTGGACGAACAGATTGCGGGGAGCGAGACTTTTCCTGACCGGAAAAGCGCCTGGACGGAGGAGGGAGTAAAAGAAGCAGCAAACCGTCTTGTTTTTGAAGATAACACCTTATTTGATTCTCTGGAGGATAAGGTAAATACGTATCCGGTATTACAGGATTTTTTACGGGATTTCCTGATGAAAGGGGTTGCCATACCAAACAGTCCGGGAAATGAGGCGATTGGGAACGCTAAAATGTTTGGATTTATCCGTATTGAAAATAACAGAGTTGTGATAGCAAATCGCATTTTTGAAACCAGACTTTATGAAATGTTTTTAACCGCGCCTGAAACCCGAAGAAATGAGATGTATGGGATCGGCGATCGGGACAGATTGCAGTTTGTCAAAAACGGGCGTCTTGACATGAGATTAATCCTGGAACATTTTGTGGAATGCTTTGATGATATTTACGGCGACCGACCGCAAAAGTTTATAGAAGAAGATGGCAGGCGATATTTTCTCCTTTACCTGCGCCCGATTATCAATGGCACAGGGCATTATTACATTGAATCACGCACACGCAACCAGGAACGGACAGATGTGATTGTGGATTATCGGGGAGAGCAATTCGTGGTTGAACTGAAGATATGGCGGGGCGATTCTTATAATGTGAGAGGAGAAGAGCAGCTGGCAGAATATCTGGACTATTATCATCTGAAAAAAGGATATATGCTGAGCTTTAATTTTAATAAGAAAAAGAAAATCGGCGTTCAGGAAATCTGTCTGGAAGATAAGGTGCTGGTGGAAGCTGTGGTGTAATAATTAATGTTTCTATTCCTGCGAAGCAACAAGCATATGGTCGAACTGTGAGTGGCTACAGGTTACGCCATAAAAAAAGACTGGAAATGGAGAGAAAGCAGGTATAAATGATATATGAGATAACAGATCGGATTTTAGACAGGACAAGGGAAAGGATTTGGCATAATAGGAAGGCTGTATTGAGATTATAATGCTGACGGATAAAACTCAAAATTTACTGAAAAAACTGACATTGGAGGAAAAGGCGGCTTTGCTTAGCGGCAAGAATGAATGGGAGACCCATGACATTCCAAGACTTGGCATTCCGTCTGTGGTCTGCTCGGATGGTCCGAGCGGTGTGCGCCGCCAGGAGTGCGCAGGAGATCATCTGGGACTGAATCCTTCGCTGCCTGCGACCTGCTTTCCAAGTGCGGCAACCGTCGCGAACAGCTGGGATGAAGCACTCGCGGAGATGGTGGGCATGGCGCTGGGGGAGGAAGCACAGGCACTGGGGGTGGATTTTCTCCTTGGCCCTGGGATGAATATCAAGCGCAGTCCTCTGTGCGGACGCAATTTTGAGTATTTTTCCGAGGATCCTTATCTGGCTGGGAAAATGGCGGCCGGATACGTGAAAGGAATCCAGAGCAAAGGGGTATCTGCCTGCCCCAAACACTTTGCGGTCAACAGCCAGGAGGAGCGGCGCATGGCGATGAATGCCGTGGTCGACGAGCGGACGCTCCGTGAGATTTATCTGACCGGGTTTGAGATCGCGGTAACTGAGGCAGAGCCGATGGCTCTGATGACGAGCTATAATGAGGTAAACGGCACTTACGCGAATGAAAACCAGCATCTTTTGAAGGATATCCTGCGGGACGACTGGGGATATGACAGGGTGGTCATTACGGACTGGGGTGGTTCCAATGACCATGTAGAGGGTGTCCGCGCGGGTTCCAATCTGGAGATGCCAAATCCCGGCTATGATTCGCCGACGATCCTGATGCAGGCTTATAAAGATGGAAAAATCCTCATGAAAGAGATCGACGACTGCGTGGGGCAGCTGCTGGAAGTAGTATTGAAGCTGGCGGAAAACCGGAAGAAAGCGGAAGTATCAAAATCTGCAGAGGGCAAGTCAAAGCAGGCTTTGAAACAGAGAGAAATCTCTGGATCTTCAACGAATGAAGAAGAGAAAACAGGTGAGGCGGATTCTAATGTTGTAAGGGCTGTCAGGCATGGGATTGACGTGGAAAAGCATCACGAGCTTGCCCGTCGTATTGCGCAGGAGAGTATCGTATTATTGAAAAACGAGGGGAATATCCTGCCTTTGGATTCGGGAAAAAAGGTCGCTGTGATCGGTGATTTCGCGAAGGAAGCCCGCTATCAGGGCGTCGGTTCTTCGAGTGTAAACAGTACAAAAGTGGAGAATATTCTGGACTTGATTGAATCCTTGCCAATCAAATATGCCGGGTTCGCCCAGGGCTATCAGCGCAACAGCGGACGAGATGAGAAGTTGGAGCGGGAGGCGGTCGCACTGGCGTCACAGGCGGAACAGATTCTTTATTTCTTCGGACTGGATGAGGTCAGCGAGTCGGAAGGCATCGACCGTCTGCATATGCGGATTCCGGAGAATCAGATCGCTCTGCTGGAGGCTTTGGCGAAGACTGGAAAACCGATCATTGGAGTATTAAGCGGCGGCTCGGCGATTGAGATGCCATGGGAAAAATACTGCCAGGCAATCTTACAGACCTGCCTTGGCGGACAGGCAGGCGCGGGCGCGGCACTGGATGTGCTGACGGGGAAAGTGAATCCATCCGGAAAGCTGAATGAAACTTATCCGATATCTTATGAGGATACCCCGGCGTACCATTATTTTCCGGCGAAAAAAAGAAACAGCGAGTACCGTGAAGGAATCTTTATCGGATATCGCTATTATGAGACAATACAGAAGCCGGTGCGTTATCCGTTCGGCTATGGCCTCTCCTATACGACGTTTGAATATTCTGATCTGAAGGTTTCGGAAAAGGAAGCGGTCTTTACCCTGACAAATACCGGAAAGCGAAATGGCGCGGAGGTGGCTCAGCTTTATATCTCCTGTGAGAACAGCCGCATCTTCCGGCCGGTCAGAGAATTAAAAGGGTTTATTAAAGTTTTCCTGAAAGCAGGGGAAAGCCGCAGGGTGCGTATTCCACTGGATGACAAGGCATTTCGCTTCTGGAATACGGAGACAAACCGTTGGGATATTGAGGGAGCGGAGTATCAGATTCAGATCGGTGCGAATGTGGAAGATATCCGGCTGAGGGGGACACTCACGGTAAAGGGTACGACAAAACGGCTGCCTTATGGCGCAGACAGAGAAAAACTGGCAGATTACTACAGCGGACAGATTCAGAACGTGAGCGATGAGGCTTATGCGGCAATCTACGGCAGTACGATTCCGAATGACCGCTGGTCGGACGGAAAACTGACCATTAACGACGCGATCTGTCAGATGAGCGGCGCAAAGAATCCACTGGCACGGGGAATCTGTAAAATCCTGAAGGACAAAAAAGAGAAAAGTGAGAGGGCGGGCAAGCCTGACCTGAATGTTCTCTTCATTTATAATATGCCGTTCCGCAGCGTTGCCAAGATGACCGGCGGTATGGTCAGTATGCGGATGGCCGAGGGAATGATCACAGCTGTAAATGGACATTTTTTCCGGGGTCTGGGGACTCTTGTCAAAGGATTCTTTCAGAACCGGAAGCTGAACAAAACGTATGCGGAGAAATTATACCCCGATAATAAGTAAAATAACGGAAATAATAAATGCGATCTGTAGGGACAGGGTTTGCCCCGCCTGATAAAAAAGATGATTGACAAGTGAAAAAGGAAGTGAAAATCATATGGAAGCAGTAAAAAATCATTGGCTCACCTACACAGAAAAGCATCCCCAAATTGCCCAATGGTTCCGCGAGGGCGGGCTGTTTATCTTGTTCAGTTATGTAGTGACATTCGCGAAATACCTTATGCTGCTGTTCCTGCCCGCTCTGTTTGCGGCTTATGCGGACATCGGCTGGGGGTGGCCGTCCATCCAGGGGAACCTGTTTGGCATCAGTTTTACTTTCAATGTAATCGGCTACGCTGCCGAAGATGGCGGACTGGCTTATCTTTACGCCTATCTGGTGTCCAGCTTTTTGGGAGAATGTATCAACTTCCCATTGCAGCGCAATGTCACATTCCGGAGCAAAGGACCGCTCGTCTTGCAGATTCCGATTTATTTTCTGGGATGGGTAGTGATCACGCTGATCGTCAACTCTATCAATAGCGTATGGGTCGGGGTGGCCAGCTACCTGGTACCGGCGGCGATTTACAATATTGTGACTATCGTCTTAAACGGCGGCGTGTCGATGGTTGTGTTCTTTGTTTTAAATAAGATCATTTTCGCGGAAGGGTTTGGAAAGAAATAAAGCGGAGTGTAGACGCGATTTTAATTGGCCGGTTTTGGTTGTTGATGCTGTAAATGTGTGGTAAGATAAAACGAGTGTAATAAATCAGGCAAATATTTTTGCTGTGTATTTTTGAGATGAGAGGGATTCAGATGATTGGGATTTTATATGGTGTGGGCGTCGGACCGGGCGACCCGGAGCTTATGACGATCAAGGCTGCGCGCCTGATCCGCGAGAGTGCGGTAATTGCCCTGCCGGGCGAGGATGCGCGTGAGACAGTAGCGTATCAGATCGCAATTCAGGCGGTGCCGGAGCTGGCCGGAAAGCAGCTGCTTTCCCTGGATATGCCGATGACGCATGACCGCGCACTGCGTGATCGCTGTCATGCTGCGGCAGCAGATGAGATAGAGACATACCTGAAAAAGGGAGAGAATGTGATCTTCCTTACCCTGGGGGATCCGAGCGTGTATTCTACTTATTTATATGTAGAAAGAAGAATCTCTGCGCGCGGGTATCGCACGGAGATGGTGAGCGGGATTCCCTCTTTTTGCGCGGCGGCGGCGCGTGTTAATGTGCCGCTGGCGGAATGGAATGAGCCGATCCATGTGATGCCAGCTGTACACCGTCTGGAGCAGGAACTGGATCAGCCGGGTACGTATGTGCTGATGAAATCCGGGAAAAAGATGGAGCAGGTAAAGGAAAAACTGCAAAAGAGCGGCAGGGATGTTCTGATGGTGGAAAATTGCGGAATGCCGGGAGAAAAGGTGTACCGCAGTGCGGAGGAGATACCGGACGATGCGGGGTATTATTCGCTGATCATTGCGAAAGAACATAAGAAAGCTTAATGAAGCCTGCCGGAAGCTGTATTCTTAACTTCCTGTGATTTTTCTCACTCAATGAAAAATTGGGAGGAGGGAATCG
>JAJPXX010000068.1 GCA_021205225.1 Lachnospiraceae bacterium | reverse complement strand
GAACTGTATAGAATCGCTGCCTCTATATATATACGGCGTAAGCCGTTTTACACAGCCGCATCATCAGAACGCCCCTGCATTCCCGCACACAGCACTTCCAGCAGCGCTTCGTTCTCCGCCCGGCTTCTCACACAAACGCGGAAATACGCCTGCCCGTCCCCTCTGCGCTCCAGTCCCGGAAAATTACTGCAGTCCCGGATCAGAAAATCATGTGCCAGGCAATACTCCGCCAGATTTTCCGGTCCCCGCAGCAGCAGAAAATTCGCACTCGACGGAAACACCTGATATCCTGCGTCTTGTAATGCCCCCGCCATCCGTTCGCGGTTCGCCGCCGCCAGCCGCGCGCTCTCCCTGGCAAATTCGCGCTCACAGACCGCCGCACGCGCCGCCTCCTGCGCCACCAGAGATACATTCCACGGCTGCAGAAGCCGCCGCATCCTCTCAAGCAGCAGCCGGTCGCCGCACAGGCCATAGCCAAAGCGAATCCCCGGAAGCGCGTATATTTTAGTAAAAGACCGAATCACGAACACTTCCGGCACTTCCGGCACCGCAAGAGCGCCGGAAAATGTCTTTGCCCGATCCTCTTCACTCAGAAAATCAAAAAAACTCTCATCCAGCACCAGAAAAATGTGTTTTTTGGCACACAGCCCAATCAGTGCGCGCAGAATCTCTGTCTCAATCACACAGCCAGTCGGATTGTTCGGGCTGCCAAGGATGATCATCGCCCGCTCCCCGCCGCGTGCTGTGCCTTCATTCCGGGGAACAGGCATTTGAGATAATTCTTCCGCGCCGGAAGCCGGCAGTTGTTCCATATCCTCTGCAAACCGGGCTGCCGCGTTCAGAAAGTCTTCATCCAGAGAGAACGCCCGCTCCGCCTTCAGCGCATAGCGGCTGATCGCGCAGCCAAACGCCTCCAGCGCCTGCTCATATTCATAAAAGGAAGGAACTGCCAGCAGCGCCCGCAGCGGACGGCAGGCGCCCGCAAGCGCAAACATCAGCTCTGCCGCACCGTTCCCGCAAATAATGTGTTCCGGGCAGATCTCCGTCCCGGCAGATACCGCCGTGTCGCCATCCGGGACTGTCCCGGCAGTCCTTGCCGCGCCGCTCTTTGGGGCCGGCTCTGCCATACGGCAGCCATCCTTCTCAAAGTCCGCCAGAGCCTGCCGCAGCGCGCGGCAATCCGGATCCGGATAATGGACAGACTCATCCACTGCACGGAGCGCCGCCTCCCGCACCGATCCGGGCATCCCCCGAAAATTAATATTTGCGGAAAAATCTCTGGCGCCGCTGTGTGTATAGATGTCTCCGCCATGCTTATGTACCATAAATCACTATCTTTCCCCTGGAATTTTACCACTGCCATTCATCGCAAACCCGGCACCTGCCGCCAGATTCATAAGGAGCTGTTAGAAAATAACATATGCAGATTGTGCCGAATAATGCGTGAAGCACAAACGATAAAAACGTAGGCGCAGCGGGCTGCGCTGAGGATTTTATCGTTTGCGATTCGCGTATTAGGCGGTGCAAGATGCATAAGTTATTTCGTAACAGATCCTAACCTTTCGGGGTCGATTATAACGTATTTCCCGCAAAAAAGCTACCTGTTTTCATACCTGCTTCTAAAATCAGCATTTTCAAAGAGCGTTTCAATCCGCTGACGGGTCTCTTTCACCAGCCGGTGATCCTTCCCGGACGCATTGATCCCGACCACCACCGCCCCATCCTCTACAATAGATGGAAACTGAAAATCACAATCCTCCGCATCTGTGCAGATATTCACAGGAATTCCCTTTGCCCGGCAGAGCGCGCCGATCCTGGCATTCAATTCTGCATCGTCAGTTGCGGCAAGAACCAGATCCTTCTGCTCCAGGTCAGACGTCAGAAAGCTTCTCTCGAATGTCCGGATTCGTGTGCCGGAAACCTCCATATCGTCCGCAGGTACCTCAGACTCCGCCGTTCCACATATCTTCCCTGTTTCGCACATTTCCCCTGTTTCGTGCAGACTTTCCGTTTTCTCATCCGGAGCTTTGCCTGCGCTTTTCCGGAAATCCGGGACATCCGGGGCAATCCTGCTGCCAAATGCCGCCGGAATCTGCAATGCTACTACTGTGATCCGTCCTGCAAATCCGCACAGAGCGCGAATTCTGCGGGAAGCAATCCTGCCCGCGCCAACCACCAGAACTTCTTTTTGCGACAAATCCAGAAACAGGGGAAAATACATCTTCCATCCTCCAGTATAGCAGCCGATAACCGAAAACCATAACGCGCATAAAAAAATGCAAAACCGACAAACAAGCTGTGCCCGATAACCAGATACTCCTACGCCAGAATCCCGGACAGTCCCCATAAAAGCATCCCTTTTATAAGGCCAAGAACGGCCAGCGACAGCACCGACGCCGCCACCATCAGCCGATTCACCCGCGCGATGTCCGCTCGTTCAATCGGACGGTCGTCATCCCCAATGAATGGCTTTTTATAAAGCTTTCCAAAATAATACGCGTCTCCGGCAAGCTGTACGTGTAATGCCCCGGCCGCCGCAGATTCCGTCTGCGCAGAATTCGGACTCGCATGATTTCTGCGGTCGCGCCGCCAGATTTTCCACGCATTTCTCCCGTCCAGCCCCGCCAGCGGCGCCGATACTGTCAGAAGCAAAGCCGCCAGTCTGGACGGAATATAGTTCACCACATCATCCAGCTTCGCCGCGAACCGTCCAAAATACAGGTACTTCTCGTTTTTATAGCCGACCATGGAGTCCATTGTGTTGATACTTTTATAAAAAAATCCCAGCACACCGCCGCCGATCATCATATAAAGCATCGGTGCGAAAACGCCATCCGAAAAATTCTCCGCCACTGTCTCCACTGCCGCCTTCACCACGCCGGTTTCTGTCAGTGCCTGCGTGTCGCGGCCGACAATCCGCGCCACCGCTTTCCGCCCTGCTTCCAGGCCATCCGTCTCCAGGGCGCGTTTGACGTTCATGCTTTCCTTTTTCAGGGATTTCACCGCAAACAGAAAAAAGCACATCACAGCTTCCGCAGCCACGCCCAGCCAGAAAAAAAGATGGTAACAGAAAAACAGCAGCAGCGCCGAGATTCCGGCAGAAATCACGATAACCAGAATCGCCATCCACACGCCGCCGAAGAACTCCCTGCGTTGCCTGCGGCGCAAGGCGGCTTCCGGAGCGTTCCCCGCATCCGGATTTTTTTCACACCGCGGACGAATCCCTTTCTCCAGCTTCGCAATCAGATTTCCAATCAGGCAGATCGGGTGCAGCGGGGTAGAGGGATCCCCGAAAATCAGATCCAGCGCAAAGCCGGCCAGAACCGCTATCAGTGACCCCGTCAGATAAGCAAACATATCCTTCCTCCCGTTCCCGCAATCATTTCAGCCGCGTCCCAATCCCGCAGACGACACGCACGACCTCATCCGCTTCCGAGGCGAGACAGGTGCAGATCCGTCCGACACGCTCCCGCCAGAGGCGGTCGCTCTTTTCCATCGGCACAATTCCATACCCCAGCTCATTGGAAACGATGGTTATCTCCGGATTCGCCTGCAGCAGCCAGACAGAAAAATCATGCGCCTGCTCCTCCAGAAGGGTGAGATCCTCCGTGCATATCCACGGTTCCTCCAGCGTCGCCCGCTTCACATATTCATGAAAATGGTGAATCCCCCGGCATGCGGTGATCTCCATCCGGTCACAACTCCGCCCGTCGATCCATCCGTCCTCTATTCCGTATGTTTTTTTCGCGTAATCCAGCTTTCCCTGATACGCGCCGCCAATAATCAATCTCATATTCCGCTGCCCTGCTTCGCCGTTCTCCCTGCCACGCTGACATTTTTCAGCAGAACCGCTTTCGGCCCGCGGAATTTCGAAATATCCTGCATCTCTTTTGAAAAAGCAAAGCATTTCTGCGCGTCAAAAATGCTGCCATTGATAGAGCCGCCGGTCACAGGCGTGACCGTCTTGCCGTCGTTGAGGTAAGCGAGACGGATTTCCCCGCCAAAGTGACCGCTCCACTCGTCCATCTGGAAATCTGAGAAATTGACTACATAAAGCCCCGGCTGCCGCTTCATCTCCTCGAAGGCTGCCGTCCCCGGCGCACACGAGAGCTTCCGGTACCAGCCGGTCGCCGGTACATTCAGATAATGCGCGTACCGCACATTGGCCTGAATGTTCTGGAAAACGCCCTTCGAAATACAGGGCAGCGCCTTCATCGGGACTCCGTCGTCGCTAAACGGAACGGTAGGCACATAATCCAGGCAAAGCAGCTCGCCGGTCACCTCTTCCGGTTTCCCCTGCACAAAATCTCCCACCTTATAATCCGAATAATGCTGATAAATACTGTCCCCGCCGCCGCGCGCCCGGTAAAAGTCAAAAATCGTCGCCGCGTATTCATCTGAAAGGACAACGTCATACGTACCGGTCACCGGAGCTGCCTGCGCCGCCGCGCGGTCTTCCGTCATTTCCAGGGTCTGGCGCACCAGGTCGGTCAGCGCGTCTGTGTTCAGATCATCATAGGAAAAATTCTCAAACGTCTCCACATCCTGCGGCTCCTTGCACTGTGCTACTACTTCCCCGCTCACACGGTATTTGACATAGCTGACATCCACTCCCCTGGAATTGCAGATATGGACGTTCTTTTTTTCTACAAACAGCTCCGCGGAATTCAGAAAACTCTTTTCCTGGACATCCGCCGCAAACAAAGCCTTCGCCATCGCTCCGGCCGCTTCTTCCGCTGATACCCGCGCCAGAGAGCTTTCCACCGTCACAGTCTCCTCTTTCGTGCCGGCGTAAAGCTCATAATGCGGATTTGCTACAAAACCGGCTGCCAGATAAGCCCTGCGGCATTTTTCTGAAATCTCTTCTTCTGTAGCGGAAGGCTCTGCCACAAAAGCAGACTCCCCCTTGCAGAGCTGCCCGTCTTTCTCAAAATCCCGGTAGACCGTCACGGAGCAGGTACGCACATTTTCCGCCCGTCTCATATCCAGATTTTTTTTGATAAAAAACAGCTCCACCGTTTCTTTCTGAACATCCAGCAGCAGATATTCCCCGATTTGCTGTTCCTTTAACACGTTTAAAATTTTCTCTGTCATATATCTCTCCTTATCGCCCTTTATTCCCCATATTATAGTAAACGATGTAAGTCGTTTTACTTTGCCCTATCCCAGCCGGATACGCGCTTTGATATACGGGCCGCCGTCAGAAACCTTGATCCATTCCTTATAGCCCTTTCCGCAATAACCGGACCCGCACAGCTTCGCTTCGTCAGACATCATGGTAATCGACTTCAGCAGATCCGGAACGTAACCGGTCAGCACCACCGGAGAATAAATCTTCCCGGTCAGCTTTCCATCTTTGATCTCCCGCGCAATATTTACCATCATCTGAATGCCCCAGTTTTTCGGGTCCTCCATGCCGCTTGCCGCGTCGTCCAGCAAAAATCCATAATCAATGGAGGCAATCATATCCTCCACCTTATCCTTCCCCGGCTCAAACCAGGTATTCGTCATGCGCGTATAAGCCTTGCGCATATAACTCTCACGCCTGCCATTTCCGGTCGGCTGCGTGCCAAGGTGCATCGCGGACTGCGCGTCCGAAATTCCGGTCTGCAAAATGCCGTCCCGGATGACCACCGTATCGGTCGAAAGTACCCCCTCATCGTCAAAGAAATAACTGGCTGTCTCCGGTATGCCGCCTAAGGAAGCGCCGTCGTGCATCGTCAGCATCGGCGCCGCCACATACTCACCCACGTATGATTTTGCGAGCGCCCGGTCTTTGACAAACATATCCATCTCTACGCCATGGCCGAACGCCTCATGGGCAATCATCCCCGTCACCGGAGGCGTACAGATACAGTCGTATTCGCCCGGAATCATAGGCTCCGCGTCCAGAAGGTCAATCGCGTTTTTGCCCACTCTGGCTATGCCGGCTTCCATCTTCCCCATCAATTCCACGCCGCCAAGATTCGAAAAGCCCTCATAGCTGTACTTTACCTGGCTGTCTTTTTGCACCACAATCTGCACAGCGCCGTTCGTCCACATGACATTCTGCTCCATATCGCGGTGCGGCGACAGAAACAGCTTTGAATATTTCTGATAATTCAGAGCTGCGGCGCAGTTAATCACGCGCGCGTCATAAGCCATGCACTGATCCTTCAGCACGGTCAGCCGCCGCAGGATTTCCTCATCGCCAAGCTCCTCCGCGCCTGTCTCATACTCTGTACTCTCCGCTAAGACGCAGGGTTCATCCGCGAGCATCCGGTACTGACTTAAGGACTCCACACCCTCACACTCCCGCAACGCCACCACGCTCTGAAGATGAGCTGCGATATCATCCAGCTGTTCTTCCGATATCTCATTAAATGAATATTCCCCATAAGCCGCCCCATCGTAGGCCTTGATCACAAAACCGCGGTTTGTAAGAATGTCATCCTCCCCCATCGTGGTCACCATCGAGGATACCTGATAGCGGACCGCCTGGGCGTCCACCGCCAGAATCGACGCATATGGATACACATCCAGCACCCGGTCAAGTAATTCCTTCAGCAGGGGCTTCACACTCTGTAAATATTGGCTTGACTCTACCTTTTTCATACATTCATTCCTTTCATATCGCATAATATACTCTGTCCCCATTATACACAAAAGCAGATTCTTTTCAATAGAGAAAAAGAGGGCAGTCATAATGAATACAGCATCATGTGAGCAGTCAAATTTTACCGGCATTTTACCTGGTAAAATTTGAAAACTGCTTGCATCTTCCGGATTCTTTTGCTAGAATAGACGGAGATAATTTTGAAAGGCAGGTGAACAGAATGGATAATTGTGACGGTCGAGGTCGAAGTACCGGCACAGGATGGAAATACCGCTCTGGTCTGTTCTGTTCATTCCAGTCTGCGCATATCTGATTTCTATCCTGTACCCAGACAGATTACCGTTTACATTTCTTGAAGAATCTGCATTCTTCATTCTTTTTTGTTGTCTTCTGGTAACTGTGAAAATATGAAACAGTTACATTTTTGCGCCCGCAATGCCAGGATACCGCACGATCTGCTTACGAATGATGTGCGGTCTGTGATGTTGCGCCCGTGTCGGATTGAAAGGAGGAATCTGCTATGGAGCCAAAAGTACAGGATTATAAATCAGAAATCATTGCGATTATCAGAAGTAATATCTCGCCCGGCCTGCTGCGCGGCAAGCTTGGCGATTACCATGAGAATGACCTGGCAGAGGCGCTCTCTGACCTCTCTTCGGTTGAGCAGAAGAAACTCTTCCGCATTCTGAGCCAGGATCTGCTCTCTGATATTTTCGAACATACAGATGAAGACGAGACCATCCGTTATCTCGATGAGATGGAAGTGAAAAAGGCCGCCGGTATTTTGTCAAAAATGGAGACCGACACTGTCGTTGAGATTCTGAAAGCGCTCTCCCGCGAGAAGCGCCAGCTGCTCGTCGGGCTGATGGATGAGGAAGCGCGGAATGACATCTCAATCGTTTCTGTGTTCGATGAAGATGAGATCGGCAGCTGCATGACGACCAACTACATCAGCTTCCGCGAAAATCTTTCCATCAAGCAGGCCATGAGCTCCCTGATTGAACAGGCGGAGAAAAATGACAACATTACCACCCTCTTTACGGTAGCGGAGGACGGCACCTTCTATGGAGCGATTGATCTCAAAGACCTGATCATCGCCCGCCGGGACACCCCTCTGGAGGAGCTGATTGCGACCTCCTATCCTTACGTATACGGCCACACCTCCATCGACGACTGTATTGAGAAGCTGAAAGACTATTCCGAGGACTCCATTCCTGTCCTCAGCGACGACAATCAGCTGCTGGGCGTCATCACCTCTCAGAACATTGTCGAGCTGGTCGATACCGAGATGGGCGAGGACTACGCAAAGCTGGCCGGTCTGTCCGCGGAGGAGGATCTGAACGAACCGCTGAGGGACAGCATGAAAAAGCGTCTTCCCTGGCTTTCCATACTACTTGTACTCGGTATGCTGGTTTCCTCTGTGGTGGGCGCGTTCGAAGCAGTTGTGAGCCAGCTGACCATCATCATGGCCTTCCAGTCCCTGATTCTGGATATGGCCGGCAACGTCGGCACACAGTCCCTGGCGGTCACCATCCGGGTATTGATGGATGAAAACCTCAGCGGACGCCAGAAGCTTTCGCTTGTGAAAAAAGAGATGAGCGTCGGCCTCTGCAACGGTCTTCTTCTTGGAAGCGTATCAGTCCTCTTCGTCGGGCTCTACATCTTCCTGCTCAAAGGGACAGCGGCCAGATTCGCCTTTGCCGTATCCTTCTGCGTCGGCATTTCCCTGATGGTCGCCATGCTGATCTCCGGGATGGTCGGCACCTGCATCCCGCTGTTTTTCAACAAAATCCACGTCGACCCGGCTGTCGCATCCGGTCCGCTGATCACTACCATGAACGACCTTGTCGCCGTGATTACCTACTACGGGCTGAGCTGGATTTTGCTGATCCAGGTAATGCATCTCGGATAGATAAGGAGCTGTTAGAAAATAACATATGCAGATTGTGCCGAATAATGCGTGAAGCACAAACGATAAAAACGTAGGCGCAGCGGGCTGCGCTGAGGATTTTATCGTTTGCGATTCGCGTATTAGGCGGTGCAAGATGCATAAGTTATTTCGTAACAGATCCTAAGCCAGTCGAGCAGGGCGATGAAACCCCTGCTCGACTTTTTGCGCTAATTTTCCAGCATATTCTCGATAAAAATACCATAACCCTTTGTCGGATCGTTGACAAAAACATGAGTCACCGCGCCGATGAGGCGGCCGTTTTGCAGAATCGGGGAACCGGACATTCCCTGCACAATACCGCCGGTCTTTTCAAGGAGCGCGGGATCCGTCACTTCAATCACCATCCCTTTGTTGACGTCGCTGCCATTTAATCGTATCTCCTTGATCTCGACTTCATATTCCTGACAGGTACCGTCTACCGTACAAAGGATGGAGGCCGCCCCCAGCTCCACTTCCTGCCTCAGAGCAGTCTCATAGAGGGTCTGGTCCTCGATTGCCAGTGAGAATCCTGTGACCCGTCCGAAGATCCCATTCTCACTGTTCTCCTCTATAATGCCGATCTGATAGCTGTCACTGTAATGGATGATCCCGGAAAGCTCTCCGGGGGAGCCGGATTCCCCTTTGACCACAGAAACCACTTCCGCGTCATAGAGCGTACCGTTCTGGATGCTCAAAAGCTCCGCTGTATCGACGTCGCTGATTCCATGCCCCAGCGCGCCAAAATACCCCTCCTCGTCAATATAGGTAAGCGTACCAATCCCCTGCGTATCGTTGCGTACCCAGATCCCGGCCTTATATTCCCCATCCGAATCCCTGACCGGAACTACTTTAAGGCGGATCTGCTCGCCCTGGCGGTCGACGTCCATAGTCAGCGCTTCGCCGTCTGATTTCAGGATACACGCAATCAGCTCCTCCTTCGTATTGACAGCTTCCCCATTCACTGCCTGAATGTAATCGCCAGACTGCACAATATTTTCCGCCGGACAGCAGGCGCTGCCATCCTCCGCCAGGATCGTCCCGGTATCTACGACAAACACGCCGTCCGTCTCCAGATAGATGCCGATCGGTGTGCCTCCCACATAAACCTTCTTTCTTTCCGCTACGGATGCGCTGCTCTCTATCTGACTTTCTGCCAATGTCATATTCCGGAATACCGCCATCCCGCAAAGCGCCAGAGCAAATATGCCAAAAAGCAAAAGTGAGCAGACAAACCTTCTGTACTTTTTCCTGACATTCATCTTTTGCACCTCACAATCTTACCAGATGCGTCGGGCGCAATTTTCATCAAACAAAAACGCACACGACAAGCTTTCGCCACACCTTGCGGCTTCGCCGCGCAATGGTCTGGCTGAGACTGTTTTCAGTCTCTGTTGTCAGTATGCGAATTTTTGCTGTAATTCACACTGGTATTTTGTTGTGACGGCTTCCAGAATATGGATATTTATAAAACAGCCGTTTCATATCAGCGGCCGTGTGCGACAAAATGAATCAGCGCATAGAACCGGCAGATTTCATTTTCGCCGCCAGTTCCTTCATCTCCCGCGCATTTTCAAGCACCGCGTCCGTGATTTTCGCGCCGCCAAGGATTCTCGCCAGCTCTTCGACGCTCTCCTCTTCATTCAAAAGCCCGATATTGGTCACGGTCTTGCTGTTGGCAGGCTTTTTTTCTATGATATAATGGCGGTCCGCCATAGCCGCGATCTGAGCAAGATGCGTGATGCACAGCACCTGATGGCTGGCCGCAATCACTGCCATTTTTTCAGAGACCTTCTGCGCGGTCCGGCCGCTGATGCCGGTATCGATCTCGTCAAAAATCAGAGTCTCGATATTATCCTTGTCCGCCATAACCGCTTTGATCGCCAGCATGATGCGGGAAAGCTCACCGCCGGAAGCCACCGCTCCAAGCGGGCGCATCGGCAATCCGGGATTCATGGAAATCTGGAAGCAGACCGCGTCCAGGCCATCTTCGCCCGGCTCAGGCAGTTCCTCAAAGGCAATTTCAAAGCGCACATCCAGGAAATTCAGGTCAACCAGTGCGGCACGAATCTGTTCCGCAAGGGATTTCGCGCAGCGTTTGCGGACGGCGGAAAGCTCCCGCGCAGTCGCCAGCAGCTGCCTCCGGCTTTCGTCGAGTGTCTGACGCAGTTTTTCCAGATAACCCTCATAGTCCGTCAGGACGTCTGCCCGCTCCTCCTTTTCCCGGCAGGCTGCCAGGATATCCTCAATCGTATTGCCATATTTGGATTTCAGGCGGTTGATCAGATCCAGGCGCTCTTCCGTGTCGTGCAGCGCCTGCGGGTCGAAGACAAGATGATCCATGTATTCAGACAGACTGCGGTTAAACTCACCGATGAGGGACTCGATATCCTCCAGTGTGTTCCCCAGCTCCTCAAGAGATGCGTCATACGCCCGCACAGCCGCCAGGGACCGCGCAGCCCGCGCGATCTCATCCTCCGCGCCGCTCCCATAGCTGCCCGCGCCGGTCAGATTTCCGGCCTCAGAAAGCGCTTCCATGATCTTCTGGCCATTGGCCATCAAACGATAACTGCTCTCCAGCTCTTCATCCTCTCCCAGACGCAGGGCGGCAGACTGAATCTCCTGAATCTCATACTGCAGAAAATCCAGTTCTTTATTTCGGTCCCTTCCGGAGGCCGACGCCTGCTCCCATTCCTTTTTCGCTCTCTGGTAGCGCTGATACTGCTTTTCGCAAATCAAAAGCAGCGGAGCAGTCTCCTTTTTCGCAAAAGAGTCCAGGATCGTCAGATGGTTTTTCGCGTACAGCAGCGACTGGTGCTCGTGCTGGCCATGAATGTCGATCAGTTCCGCAGAAAGCTGCCGCACAAAGGAAAGCGGTACCGTCTCTCCATTGATTTTGCTGGTGCTCCTGCCGCTTTTATATTTTCGCGTCAGTACAATCACGCCGTCCTCGCAGGGCAGATCCTGCTCCTTTAGCATCTCCAGGACACGCGTATTCTCTGTGGTAAACGTCAGCTCGACCAGCGCGTAATCCGCGTCTTCTGGCACATAATCCTTAAAATTTCCTGTGCCAAGCGCGATATTGACCGCGCCAATGACAATCGACTTGCCCGCGCCGGTCTCGCCGGTCATGATATTCAGGCCAGGGCCGAATTCTACCTCCGCTTCGCGGATCAGGGCCATGTTTTTTACATATAAGCTTGCCAGCATAGTGTTCCCCCAAATTTTTTCATTTATTTTCCGACAATCCGATGAATTTTTTCCATCACGATCAGGGTATCGTCCGAGCTGCGGTTTGCGCACATGATCGTATCGTCTCCGGCGATGCATCCGGCCACCTCCGCCCAGTGCATTGCGTCAATCGCCGCGGCGACTGCCATTGCCATGCCGGAAACCGTTTTTACCACCAGGATATTCTGCGCCATCTCCATTGAGACAAATCCATCCTTCAAAACACGCAGGTAGCGTTCCGCGGCTTCCGCTTCCTGCGGCTGCATCAGGGCATATTTCTGTCTGCCGTCCGCCAGAGCTATCTTCGTCAGCTTCAGCTCACGAATGTCACGCGATACCGTCGCCTGCGTCACCTGAAATCCCTCCGCCTTCAGATAATCCGCCAGCTCCTCCTGCGTCTCTATCTCATATTTTCCAATCAGATCAATAATCTTGGCGTGACGTCCGATTTTCATGATACGCATCTCCTATTTGTTCATCTTTTCCCGCAATATTTCCAGAAAACTGGTATTTTTAGTCTTAATCAGCCGGGTCGCCTGCTGCGCTTTCGAAATAACGACGCGGTCGCCGCAGTGAAGCTTTACCGAAGTGTCTCCGTCAAAGGTCGCCTCCGCTCCATCCATATCTGTCGCGTGTCCGGAACCGATCTCGACTACCACCTCAACGTCATCCGGCAGAACAATCGGCCGGGCATTCATGGTATGCGGAGCAATCGGCGTCAGCAGAAGCATGGAAGACGCAGGCTCTACAATCGGTCCCCCTGCAGAAAGGCTGTATCCAGTCGACCCGGTCGGCGTCGATACGATAATCCCATCCGCCGCATAGGAATAGAGAAAAACGCCATCGACATAAATATTAACATCCACAACCCGCATCCGGCCATTGCGGGAAATCACGATGTCGTTGAGTGCAATATCGCTCATCAGGATGCGGTTCTGGTGCCAGGCCGCGCCGCTTAGCATCATCCGCTCTTCGGTCACAAAATCATCTGCAATCAGCTTGTCCAGCACCTCCGGCAGATTCTTCCGCTCCACCTCCGCCAGATATCCCAGTGTCCCCATATTCACGCCAAGAAGCGGCAGATGCCGCTCCACGAGATCGCGCGCCGCGTGCAGCAGAGTACCGTCGCCGCCAAGCACCAGCACGCACTCGACTTCTTCCGGAATCTGCTTGACATCCGTATACCGGCACTGACCTGGATCTGTCATGGCGCAGCACTCCCGCAGATAACAGATTTTGTCCTGATCGGAAAAATACGAACGGATGAACTTCGCGGTCTCAGCACCGGGATCCTTACGTTCATTCGAAATCACATAAAAAACGTTCAAAGGAGCTCCTTTCCTTCGTTATACAGGAAACAACATTAGTCGTTTCCCTTTCGATCCAATATCTTATGTGCTTCCGCAACAACTTCTGTTACTGCCCGATTATCTACGTATATGTCCGCACCAGATTCTGATACGCCTGACACAGTGGCGCCACTTTCCGTATCACCATGCCCTTCCGGTTCGCGGCTTTTCTTTAACCACACCAGGTATTCGATATTTCCTTCCGGTCCTTTGACAGGAGAGTAAGTGAGAGCCACAGCGGGAAGCCCAAGAGCGGCGGCATATTCGATTACTTTATGAATGACTTCTTCGTGTACGCCCGGGTCTCTGACGACGCCTTTTTTGCCGACCTTTTCGCGGCCTGCCTCAAACTGGGGCTTAATCAGGCAGACAATATCGCCGGTTTCGGCCATCAGATTTTTTACGGGAGCGAGCACCTTTGTCAGCGAGATAAAGGAGACATCAACAGAGACAAAGGAGGGCGGCTCTTCTACGTCCTCCGGGGCAACATAGCGAATATTGGTCCGCTCCATGCAGACGACGCGCGGGTCATTGCGCAGTCCCCAGTCAAGCTGTCCGTGTCCGACGTCAACAGCATATACTTTTACGGCGCCATTCTGAAGCATACAATCCGTAAAGCCTCCGGTAGACGCACCGACATCCATGCAGACTTTCCCTTCCGGAGTAATACCGGGAAAGGTCTGCATGGCTTTTTCAAGCTTAAGGCCGCCGCGGCTCACATAGCGCAGCTTCCCGCCTTTTACTGTGATTTGGGCGGCTGTATCAATCATAGTGCCGGCTTTGTCCTCGCGCTGCCCTCCGACCAGGACTTCCCCGGCCATGATCAGCGCTTTCGCTTTTTCCCGCGAAGGCGCGAGTCCCTGCTGCACGAGCAAAATATCCAGGCGTTCTTTCATAGGTTGCTAATCCTCGTTTCCGGTTTTTTCGTGTTATGGCAGGTACTCTGCCACAATTTTCTTAAAGATGGATTCTGCATCGATGCAAGTCTCCGTTTTCAGCAGTTCTACATTGCCATGTTCGATGTAGTCGTCCGGAAGAGCGATCTGCATCACGCGCACCTCCGAACAGGTGTCGCTGTAATACTCCAGAACCTTCTCGCCAAAGCCGCCGCTGCGCACGTTCTCTTCCATGGTCACGACCAGACGGTGATCCTTCGCGAGATAAGCCAGCATCTCCTCGTCAATCGGCTTGACAAAACGGGCATTGACCAGCGTACACCCGTATCCGAGCGTTTTCAGAAGCCTGCGCACCTCCAGCGCTGTCTTTACCATGCTGCCAACCGCCACAAGCGCAAGAGAGCACTCATCGTAAATGACCTCGCTTTTGCCATAGACAATCGGCGCCCGGAAGTCTTCCAGTCCGTCAAATGCCTCCCCCCGCGGGTAGCGCAGCGCAATCGGACCCTCGTAAGCAATCGCAAATTTCAGCATATCCGCGAGCTCCCATTTGTTTTTGGGCGCCATCACGCACATATTCGGCATTTCCGACAGATAAGAGAGATCAAAAATCCCCTGATGGGTTTCCCCATCGCTGCCGACCAGCCCGGCGCGGTCAATCGCGAAAACAACCGGCAGATTCTGAATACAGACATCATGAATAATCTGATCATAGGCGCGCTGCAAAAAAGAGGAATATACCGCAACCACCGGCTTCAGGCCGCCGGCCGCGAGACCGGCCGCGAATGTCACCGCATGCGCCTCCGCGATGCCGACGTCAAAGAAACGGTCTTTATACATATTGCGGAAACGTTTGAGGCCCGTGCCGTCCGGCATGGCAGCTGTCACCGCGACTAGCTTCGGCTCTCTGGCTCCCATTTTGCACATGACAGTAGAAAAGATATCCGTATAGGCGGCCTTTTTTCTCCGCGTAAGCGGAAGTCCGGTCTCCGGATCGAACGGCTCGGTTCCGTGAAAACGGGCCGGCATCCGCTCCGCCGGTTCGTAGCCCCTGCCTTTTTTGGTAACCACATGGACAAGCACCGCGCCCTTCATACGCTTTGCGTCATTCAGAACACGCTGCATCTGCGTGATATTATGCCCGTCAATCGGTCCTAAATAAGTCACTCCCATCTCTTCAAAAAACATGCCGGGAACAACGAGCTGCTTCAGCCCCTGCTTTGTCCTTCGAATACCGCGTACCAGCGGATCCCCGTAAACCGGGATTCGGTTCAGTTTATTTTCCAGGTCAGATTTGAAGCGGGTATAAGACTCAGCCGTGCGAATGTTGCCGAGGTAGGCGGAGATCCCGCCGACATTTTCTGAAATTGACATATTATTATCATTCAGGACAATGATAAAATTGGTCTTCAGCTGTGCCGCGTTGTTCAGGGCTTCATACGCCATACCGCCCGTAAGCGCGCCGTCTCCGATCACCGAGACGACCTGGTAATCCTCTCCCTGAATATCTCTGGCACAGACGTAGCCCAGTCCCGCAGAAATAGAAGTAGAGCTGTGCCCGGTGTCGAACGCGTCACAGTCGCTCTCCTTGCGCTTCGGGAACCCGCTCATGCCGCCGTACTTGCGCAGCCGGTCAAAGCCGTCCTTGCGTCCGGTCAGGATCTTATGCGTGTAGGATTGATGCCCGACGTCCCAGATCAGCTTGTCCTGCGGCAGATCCAGCGACAGATGAAGCGCCATCGTCAGCTCTACCACTCCCAGATTCGAAGCCAGATGTCCGCCGGTCTCGCTGATTTTCTCAATCAGAAAATCCCGAATCTCCTGCGCCAGAGCCGGTAAGTCTTTGCGATCTATTTTCTTGATATCATTTACCTCCTGAATCTGCTCCAGAAAAATATAAACCGCCTCCTTTCAGGCTTTCTCCTGTGTACCATCATAGCGTTCGATGTATCAAATGTAAAATCAGTTCTTTTAAAAACTCGTTCTCATATTGCAGCTCCGCCAGGATGCGGACAGCCTCTTCCGAGTATTTCTGTACCTCCTGGCGCGCCGTCTCAAGGCCAAGGACGGTCACATAGGTCGTCTTCTGGTTCCGCTCGTCGCTGTTGATGGGCTTGCCCAGCTCTTCCTCGCGGCCGGTCACATCCAGAATATCATCCTGTATCTGGAACGCCATTCCGACGCACCGCGCGGCCTGCTCCACCTTTTCCGTTTCCTCATCCGAAGCACCCGCAAGTACCGCGCCGATCATCATGGATGCCTCGATCAGCGCCCCCGTCTTCAGACTGTATATAAAATGAAGCTGTTCTTCGGTCAGCGGCTTCCCCGCGTTTTCCACATCCACCGACTGGCCGCCGAGCATACCGTATATCCCGGTCTTGCGCGCCAGAATCGCAAACGCGCGCGCCACATCCGGATTGCCCGGATCCTCCGTAAAAGCATTTGCCGCCGTCTCATAAGCCAGATTCAAAAGCGCGTCCCCGGCGAGAATCGCCATCGCTTCGCCGTAAACCGCGTGCGTCGTCTTTTTCCCGCGGCGGTATTCATCATTGTCAAGGGCAGGAAGGTCGTCATGAATCAGCGAATGTGTGTGAATCATCTCAATCGCCGCCAGAAACGGTCCAATCGCTTTCGACGTCCCGCCAAACATCACGAATGTCTGCTGCATCAGAAGCGGACGCAGCTTTTTACCGCCGACCAGCATACTGTAGTCTACCGCCTCCAGAAGCGTCCGCTGATAGCCTTCCTCGGCAGGGAGATAATTCTGAATAATGCTCTTGATCTCAGTCACCCGTTTCTTCATCTGATCGTCAAAATTCGTCAAAACCACCATCTCCATTCAAAACCAGAATCTGCTTTTCCACAGTGTCAATCTTTTCATTGCAGCTTTTCATAAGCTCCAGCCCCTGCTGATACAGGGAAAAGGCTTCCTCCAGAGGAAGCTCCCGATCCTCCATACGCTCCAGAAGGGAATCCAGCTTTTCAAAGGATTCCTCGAGGGAAAGCTCCCCGGCAGAAGCCGTGTCCGGATCCTTTTTTATATCAGCCGCTGCCTCATCTGCTTTTATATCCGAACGGATATCAGAATTTTTTTTCGCACCTTTCCCGGCCATCATCCGCCTCCCATCTTATTTCCAGTAAACGGCGTAAGTCGTTTTACTGCATCTCATTTTACCGGTTTTCCTTCCTCACAGTCTCTCCGCTGTCTTTACTTCCGCCTCCATCACTCCATCCGACACATACACGCGGATCGCGTCTTTGGCCTTTACCTGTCCGACCGAGTAAACTCTCCCGCCCGCATGGTCTGTCACGCAGGCATAGCCCTGGGTCAGCTTTTCCAGCGGAGAAACATTCTTCAGCTTCTGCGCGTACAGCGCCATAGCGTGCTTTTTCGTCTCCAGAAGCTGCTTCATTGCACGGTCATAGCTCTCCTCCAGATCGATGAGGCGCTGTCTCTGTTCACGCACCCGCTGCACGGGAGAAGCGTATTTCAGGCGCGTCTGATCCTGCTCCAGGCGCATCCGATATTCCGCTATCCGGCTGCGCATCAGCCGCTCCATGGCCGTTCTGTGCGCAAGCAGCTGTTCCGCAGCCGCCACAGTATCCGTCACCGCCAGCTCCGCAGCCGCCGATGGAGTCGGCGCCCGCAGATCCGCGACAAAGTCCGCAATCGTGGTGTCCGTCTCATGGCCGACCGCCGAAATCACCGGCGTGCGGCATTCAAAAATCGCCCGCGCGACTATCTCTTCATTAAATGCCCACAGATCCTCAATCGATCCGCCGCCCCGGCCTGCAATGATCACATCCAGTCCCAGCTTATCCAGCGCCCGTATTCCGTCCGCGACGCTCTCGGCCGCCCCGTCTCCCTGCACCTTCGCCGGGTAAAGAATGATCTGAATACCCGGACTGCGCCGTCTGGAAATATTGATAATATCCTGCACAGCCGCTCCGGTCGGCGCGGTCACTACGCCAAGCTTTCTTACAAACGCCGGAATCGGCTGCTTATACTCAGGCGAGAACATCCCCATGTCTTCCAGCTCCTGCTTCAAAGCCAGGAACCTCTCATATAAAAGACCCGCGCCGTCCTGGCGCATCCGCGACACATAGAGCTGATATTTGCCGTCGCGCTCATAGACGCCCACGCTCCCGTCGGCAATCACCTGCATCCCGTCAGAAAGTCGAAAAGCCAGTCCCTTTCTGGCACTGGCAAACATCACGCAGGCAATCGTCCCCGTCTCATCCTTCAGGGAAAAATAAATGTGCCCCGATGTATGATATTTGCAGTTGGAAACCTCCCCCGAAATACTGACCCGGTTCAGCACAAAATCCTGTGTGAACATCATTTTGATATAACTGTTAATCTGACCGACGGAATAAACCTTCTGCTGCATCCCATATCTCCTACGCAAGCTTCGCGAGAATTCCGTTTACAAAAGAAGAAGCGTCGTCCCCTCCATATTTTTTGGCAAGCTCCACCGCCTCGTTGATCGCCACCTTCACCGGAACCTCATCGTCGTACAGCATCTCATACACGGCCAGCCGCAGGATCGCCAGCTCGGCCTTTCCCATACGATTCGTCTTCCAGCCCATGGCGACCTCGTCAATCTTCGCGTCCAGCTCATGCACTCTGTCCTTGATCTGATTGAATCGTTCTGTAATTACCGCCTGATCTTCCTCACTGAACAGGCAAAAACCGGTCTCCTCGTCCGGCAGGGATACCTCCTCAAAATAACGGTCCACCTGCCCCGGCAGCTCGTCCATCCCGTGAAAGTCCCCGCAGAAAACAAGCCGGAAAACATTTTCCCTGATTTCACTTCTTTTCATCATACAATACGTCCCTAAGCCCCTTAAGCATTCTCCTCCATCTGGACATTGACAATCTTCACATTGACCTCTGCTACCGTCAGACCAGTCATCGTCTCAATCGCTGTCTTTACCTTTTCCTGAATCTGCGCGCAGGTCGTCGGTACATTGTAGCCGTAGCGGATATTGATCGCCAGCGCCACCGTCACCGTCTTGTCTGTGACCGTGATCCGGACGCCCTTCGACAGGGTCTTCATGCTCAGCTTATTGATCAGGTCGCGCGTCACATTGCCCGCCATCGAAGCGACTCCATCTACCTCCGACGCCGCAAGCCCGGCGATAATCGCCACGACCTCGTCCGCGATGCGCACCTCGCCAAACTGTTCATCGTTTTCTAATTTATAAGTATGAACCTCTGCATTCTCCATAAAACAACCTCCGAAACACCGTTAGAATTAAAACTTATTATATCAGAACCTTTTTTATTTGCAAGGTGAAAAATGATATAACAGTTCTCAACTATTTCCCGAACTCAGCCAGAACCAGTCCTTTGTTCCGCTCAAGCACCATACCCACAGACCAGCTGTTGACAAACAGCAGCAGCGGGCGTCCCTTCAGGTCGCGGATTTTCTTCATATCCGAAGTGCCGACCAGATGATCCAGATCCACATCCTCGTTCTCAATCCAGCGGATATACTCATACGGCAGCATCTCAAGCCGGATATCTACATTGTACTCATTTTCCAGGCGGTATTTGAGTACGTCAAACTGCAGGACGCCGACCACGCCGACGATGATCTCCTCCATGCCAATGCTGGATTCCTGGAAAATCTGGATCGCGCCCTCCTGGGCAATCTGTGTGATGCCCTTGACAAACTGTTTGCGCTTCATCGTATCGAGCTGACGCACGCGGGCGAAATGCTCCGGTGCGAAGGTCGGGATGCCCTCATAGGCAAACTTTTTGCCCGGCATACAGATGGTATCGCCGATGGAAAAAATGCCTGGGTCAAAAACACCGATGATATCCCCCGCATAGGCTTCCTGCACGACATGGCGCTCCTGCGCCATCATCTGCTGCGGTTGGGAGAGGCGCTGCGTGCGGTCGCCCTGCACATGATAGACCTCCATGCCTGCGTCAAATTTTCCGGAACAGATACGCATGAACGCGACACGGTCGCGGTGCATTTTATTCATATTCGCCTGTATCTTAAACACAAACGCGGAGAAATCCTCTTTCATCGGATCGATGAGCCCGCAGTCCGCCTTTCGCGGCAGCGGTGAGGTCGTCATTTTCAGAAAATGCTCCAGAAATGTCTCCACGCCAAAGTTCGTCAGCGCTGACCCGAAAAAGACCGGGGAAAGCTCCCCCGCGCTGACCAGCTCCTGGTCAAACTCTGCGGACGCCCCATCAAGAAGCTCAATCTCCTCTAACAGCTTCTCCTTATTCTCCGCACCGATGAATGCCTCCAGCTCCGGTGAGTCAATAGCAATCCGGTTTTCCACACCCATCTTCGTGCCTTTTTGCGTATCTGTAAATGTCAGTACGCTGCGGCTCTCACGCTCATAGACGCCCTTAAAATTTTTCCCGGAGCCGATCGGCCAGTTGATCGGGCAGGTCGCGATCCCCAGCTCCTTCTCGATCTCATCCAGCAGCTCAAACGTATCGTTCGCGTCACGGTCAAGCTTATTAATAAAGGTAAAAATCGGAATATGCCGCATCACACAGACCTTAAACAGCTTCCGCGTCTGCGCCTCAACGCCCTTGGACGCATCAATCACCATCACTGCCGAGTCCGCCGCCATCAGCGTGCGGTAGGTATCCTCCGAAAAGTCCTGGTGCCCCGGCGTATCCAGAATGTTGATACAGTAGCCGCCGTAGTTAAACTGCAGCACGGACGAAGTCACCGAAATACCTCTCTCCTTCTCAATCTCCATCCAGTCTGAAACTGCGTGGCGCGCCGTCGCCTTTCCCTTCACCGAACCGGCGAGATTGATCGCGCCGCCATAGAGAAGAAACTTCTCCGTCAGCGTCGTCTTTCCCGCGTCCGGGTGAGAAATAATGGCGAAGGTGCGCCGTTTTCTTATCTCTTCTATAATATCACTCAAAACGAGTCCTCCATCTTTCTCTCATTCCCTTTACAATCAGGATCCGTCAGCCTGGTATCTCCGTCATAATTTCCAGCTGAAATCCGTCCCACATATCTGCCGACACATTCCAGTCGCGCAGATCTGTCACGATCTTATGGTAAAACGCCTGCCCGCCGCGCACAATATCATAGGTGCGGGCGTCGCCGCGCGCCTCCAGATGACGGCCAAAGCTGCAGTTTTCGACATCCTCCGGTCCAAAATCGTCGACCTCTCCGCCCGGCCAGAAAATATACAGCCGCGGAATCTCCGCCTCGTCAAACGCCGAGAAGGTCTCTGACGCAAACGCCGGAGTCTGACGCAGATGGGAGAGAAGCTTCCGCCCGACCTCCTCATAGCAGGTCAGCACATGCGCATAACGCCATACCGTCCGCGTAAAATCCGAGACGCGGAACGCGCCCAGCCAGTCCTCATCCATCATCCCGTCGCTGTCCTCTTTCGAAACAATGACGACGATCGGAAAATTCCGGTTCGAATCCCGCACCGCCGCTTCCAGCACGGGCAAACCTTCCTCACGGATGATCCGCCTGCGGTTCGAACAGGGAATACTATTGTAAATACCGATGCCGTCCACGATCAGCTTGTAATAACCCGGATAGCTGAAAAAGATCCCCGCGCCCTCCCGCTCCGGCCGGTCATCGCGCTTTGCCTCCGCATAGCCGTTTGAAACGCACAAACACACCTTCTTTTGCATCACAAGGCTCGCCTCCGAATACCAGATCCGGCCGCCCACATCCGGATCCATATGCCGCACATGCATATTCATCCGTTTGCGCTGCGCGTCCAGATTCACCGCCACATGATACGCGAGAATATCTGCGTGGTAGGTCGTCGGCTGCAGCGGCATATCCTTGAACAGCGGACTGTATTTTTTCACAATCCAGCCGTAAATCTGTTCCACACAGGCCCAGAAAATATGCTCAGCATCCGCCTCCGAATCTGCCGGAAGAGAATTCATGCGGCTGCCGTCCACCTCCGTACACATCTGAAAAACCGTCTGCCTGGTCAGCGGCCGCAGCTCATAATGGCGGGACTCCGCCAGGCTTTCCTCGCGCCCATCGTTATACACGTCGCGTTTGCGGAAGATCGCCGTCAGCCGGCCATCGTGAAGCACATCTTCGTTGAGCAGCGCAATAATTGTGTTGACATTGATCGGCACCCGGCGGCTGCGTTTCAGCAGCTGGTCAATCAGCACAATGCGTTTTGTCTTGTAAAGCTTCTTCGCCAGCTTACTCCCATTCTCCGAATCCGAATCCAGCAGTTCCTGCACCTCCGGGTAAATCGATGCATCGCTCATCTTCACGCGGAAATGGCTTTTGATCATATCGCTCCAGCGGCCGTCCTTATACAGAGCGTGTCCCAGATCCTCAAAAAGAGTCACCATTGACTTGTCACAGAGCTCCAGCGTCGCCAGGATGCTGTTCAGATAACGGGAAAAACCGGAATAATTGACCCACAGCTCCTCGCCCTTATAACGCATATCATGCTCGATCTCATGCCATCCCTCGAAGAACATCGTCTTGATCTGAACCTCAAACGTATCGTCAATGCCCATCTCCCAGGTATCCGCCGAGATCTCGTCCTTTAAGTATTCCGGCAGGCGGAACACACCATTCAGCTTAATCGGCTTAAACTCATCCTCATTGCGCTCCGACGTCGACCAGTCTACCGCCTCAAAGGTCTGCTCCATGATATGGCGGCAGATCTCCACATCATCGTCAAAATACAGATTAATCCGTACCCCGACCAGATCCTGAATCCTGCGGTCCCCGCCGTACTCCTTCTGTTCAAACTTGCGCGCCATCGAAGCCGATGTCTTAATCCTCGAAAACACACGGAAATACAGGCCGCACTGTTCCATCCGATCCGTAATGATCTGTTTCAGGTCGGACTCCACGACAGGCGATACCTGCACCCGTTCCGCAAGCTCCTCCTTTGTAAAAATAAACCGTTCACTTTCTTCCATAATATAGCAACTCCACAAAACAGCAATCTCACAAACCTTTTTCTATCATATCGAAAATCCCCCCGGAAGTCAATCCGTAACGCATTTATTTTTCCTCTTGAATTTCCGTCCGATATAGGGTATTATAGGTCAGGTTGTGCGGAATCCTTTCAGGCAGCTTCACTCCAGACGGATTGCAGCCCTTTCCGCTATTCCCTGTGTTTTCACAGAGACAGCTTCCACTGTCCTCTGTATTTTCGTTAAAGCGGCTTTGGCCGTTCCCTGTAATTTCGCAAAAGGAGGATCCCATGAGACATTTGATGAGCCCGCTGGATTTGTCAGTCGAAGAACTGGACAGGCTTCTCGATCTCGCCAACGACATAGAGGCGAACCCTTCCCGATACGCCCATTCCTGTGAGGGCAAAAAATTAGCTACCTTATTTTATGAACCAAGTACCCGCACCCGTCTCAGTTTTGAAGCAGCGATGTTGAATTTAGGCGGCAGCGTACTTGGTTTTTCTTCGGCTGATTCCAGCTCCGCCGCCAAAGGAGAGAGCGTCTCCGACACCATCCGCATCATTTCCTGCTACGCGGATATCTGCGCGATGCGCCACCCGAAGGAAGGCGCGCCGCTGGTCGCATCCATGAAATCATCCATCCCGGTCATCAACGCCGGAGACGGCGGCCATCAGCATCCGACCCAGACCCTGACCGACCTTCTGACCATCCGTTCCCTGAAAGGACGCCTGGACAATTTTACGATCGGTCTCTGTGGAGACCTGAAATTCGGCCGCACCGTTCATTCCCTGATCCAGGCGCTGATCCGCTATCCGAATGTCCGTTTCATCCTGATTTCTCCGGAAGAGCTCCGTCTCCCGGACAACATCCGCGACGGCGTACTCCGCAAAAACAATCAGGATTTCCGCGAGGAAGTGCGTCTCGAAGACGCCATCCCGGAGCTCGACCTGCTCTACATGACCCGCGTACAGTGAGAGCGCTTCTTCAACGAAGAAGACTACATCCGCATGAAGGACTTCTACATCCTGGACCGGGAAAAGATGAAGCTCGCGAAAGAAGATATGCTGGTGCTGCACCCGCTGCCCCGTGTCAACGAGATCTCTACCGAGGTCGACGACGACCCGCGCGCCGTCTATTTTAAACAGGCACAATACGGCGTCTATGTCCGCATGGCATTGATTCTCACATTACTGGAGGTGGAAGTATGTTAAACGTAGGAGCGCTGAATGAAGGCGTCGTACTCGACCACATCGAGGCCGGCAAAAGCATGGATCTCTACCGTTATCTGAAGCTCGACCGCATGGACTGCTGCGTCGCGATCATCAAAAACGCGCACAGCAACAAGATGGGCAAAAAAGACATCATCAAGGTCGAATGCCCGATCGACCGGCTTGACCTGAATGTCCTCGGCTACATCGACCACCGGATCACCGTCAACATCATCAAAGACGGCCAGATCGTCGAAAAAAGGCGCGTAGAGCTTCCGGAGCGCCTGGTCAACATCATCAAATGCCGGAACCCGCGCTGCATCACCTCTATCGAGCAGGAGCTGGACCACATCTTCTTCCTCGCCGATCCGGAGGAAGAAATCTACCGCTGCCTGTACTGCGAAGAAAAATACCGGACGTCACGGAAGAAAAAGAAAAGCGAATAACTGAAAAAACGCTCCTGTCGGCATAAATCTGCCGACGGAGCGTTTTCCATCTGTTGCCATCCCCTGCACCCGGCTTTGCCGATACAATCTGCTGGTTTTCTCCGTACCTGTGTCCGGTTCCCGCCGCCGTGCCACGTGATTCTGTCAGTTAAATCCCACCAGCTTCTGCGCCAGCTTGTAGCCTTCGACTGAGATTTTCCGGCCGGTTTTCCCCGGCAGGTTCATCCCGATTCCCAGCATATTGTACCGGAGGGAACGATAATCCTCCGCATCCTTCTCCTTCAGATAGTTCCAGATGTCCTCTTTCTTCGCAAGCGCTTCCTCCGTACCGGAAAGAATCAGCATAATCGAAGTCACCGTCATAATCTTTGACAGATAATTCAGCATATACTTTTTCAGCTTCGGACTCTTATCCGAAAAATCCACCGCCGCCATGACGTCAATCATAATCTTATTGACCAGAATCTGCTGGTCAATGCGCCCGATCATCACCTTTTCATTGACTGACTGATCCTCGCGCCCGATAAAATAGTGGTACAGGTTCACATCCATATAGCAGAGACGCTTCACATAGGGCAATGGCTGGAACGCGAAAATATTATCCACATAAAACGTATGCTTTGGCAGCTCCATCCCGCAGTCCCGCAGCATCTGTGTGCGGTAGAAAATATTGTGCATCAGGATATACTGCGTCTGCGGCATCTTGCGCATCTCATCCCAGCCAAAGCTCACATCCTGCGGAAATACCTTCGGAAAGCGCATCAGCCTCTTGTGGCTGGCGCCAACCTTGTCATAGACAAAATTCGCAAGCAGCATATCCACGCCGCCTTCTTCCTCCAGTTCCCGCATCTTCTCTATAATGCGGATCAGTCCTTTCGTATTCACCCAGTCGTCGCTGTCCACCACCTTGTAATAGACACCGGCGGCATGGCGAATGCCATTGTTGACACCCTCTCCGTGGCCTCCGTTTTCCTGATGGATGGCGCGGACAATCTGCGGGTACTTCGCCGCATACCGATCCGCGATCTCCGGCGTCTCATCCTTCGTCGAACCATCGTCAATAATCAGAATCTCCACCTCATCCCCTGCCGGGAGAATCGAACGGATGCATTTTTCCATATACTCCGCGGAATTGTAGCATGGGATAGCAATGGTTAATATTTTCATAACGGTCTCCTCTGTTGTAAAAGTTCTGCTTCGCAGATTCTATATAATTCTGTAAAGATTCAGCTTTTTCAGTTTATATCAAATCAGCTTTCCTGACAAGCTATTTTTATATTTTCCCGGTAAATGCATCCGAAAAATACCTCTGATAGGCCGCAAATGCACTCGGAATGGGATAATTCTCGCGGATGGTCTCCGGCTTAAGAAAAATCAGATGATCCTCCCCCTGGCTTTCCCGCGATTCCTTCTCATCTTCTACCAGCACAAAATATCCGCTCATATGCCACTCCACATGGCTGAAAATATGCTTCGCCTCCGGGAGCGGCCGGACCCGGAGCGGTGAAAATCCATTCCGGGCTGCACACTCCGCCGCCTCTTTCTCTGTCAGATGCCCCGGATAATTCGGCAGCTCATAGAGACCGGCCAGCAGTCCGCGCGCCGGTCTGCGGCAAATAGCGGCATGAGCGCTGTCACGGATCACCAGCACCGTCCGTTCCTCAATGCGGCGGGACTTCTTCGCCGCCTTCACCGGATACTCCGTCTGGCGGCCATCCAGATTCGCCCGGCACAGATAGCGCACCGGGCAGTTTTCGCACAGGGGAGCGCCATTTGGCACACAGATCAGCGCGCCCAGCTCCATCAGCGCCTGATTAAACGTACCGGGACAAGCCTGCGGCATCACCGCTCTCAGCGCGTCCTCCACACTTTTTTTCACAGACTGCTTCGAAATATCGTCCGCATTCTCCGTAACGCGGCTGATCACACGCAGCACATTGCCGTCCACCGCCGGCACCGCCTGTCCATACGCAATCGAGGCAATCGCCCCCGCCGTATAACTGCCGATTCCCGGCAGCGTGAGCAATTCTTCATACTGTCCCGGCAGCCTGCCATCGTATTTTTCCATCACCACACGCGCAGCCTTCTGCATATTCCGGACACGGCTGTAATACCCCAGCCCCTCCCAGAGCTTCAGAAGCGCGTCCTCCGGGCATCCTGCAAGCGCCCGGATATCCGGCAGCTCATCCATAAAGCGCATATAATATGGCTTAACCGCCTCCACCCGCGTCTGCTGCAGCATAATCTCCGATACCCAGACTGCATACGCACGGTCGGGACTCGCGGACATGGGAACCGGAAAAGGATGCTCCCGCCATGGAAGCACCCGTGCGTTCTTTTCAAACCATTTCACCAATGGCTTTTGTATCTCTCTTAAAAGCTTCTCTTCTGTCATTATCCTCATCCGCTTTCCTGTTACCCGGCAGTGATAAACGTCGAATACCCTGCCCTCCGCAGAGCCGCCTCCATCCGGATCGCATTATCCAGCTGCGCAAAAGCGCCCACCTGCACCTTGTACAGACCGTCCGAATACAGCAAAAAAGCCGGATAATTCTGCTGCTGCAGCCGGAACAGCAAATCTTCTGCATAGGCGCGGTTCGAAAAAGCGCCGGTCTGCACACGGTACAGCGTTGTTCCGGTTCCTCCGGCACCTGACGCGGCTTCTGAACTGCCTGGCAAATATCCATCCGCCCCAGGCGAATACAGCCCCATCTCCTCCAGCGTACTTAAGATCCCGCCCGCGATGGCCTCCGCGACCGCCTCAAATCGTGTGTCAAACAGCTGATTATCCGCTTCTGTATTCAGAAAACCTACCTCCACCAGCACCGCTGGCATCTGCGTCCGCTTCAGCACAATCAAATCCGTGCGTTCCTTCACTCCCAGGTCGCGGAAACCTACCTCCGCAAGCTCTGCATCAATCGCCTCCGCCAGAGCCGCCTTATCTCCCGACAAATCATATACCAGTGTCTCTACACCAGAATACTGGTCTGCCTCCGGGCTGGAATTCCGATGGAACGAAATAAAAAAGTCCCCGCCCTCTTCATTCGCGATCTGCGCTTTCTGCAGCGGCGTATCATACACATCCTCCGTCCGGGTATACGCCACCTCTATCCCCTGATTTTCCAGAATCTCCCCGACCGCAAGCGTCAGGCGCAGATTATCATCCTTCTCCTGTCTCCCCTCATACACCGCGCCCGGTTCGACTCCCCCGTGCCCGGCGTCCAGAATCACCTTTGCCATACCGTTCTCCCATACAAAAACAGATTCCACTGTACTGTATGAAACACAATAAAGAAAGGTTCCTCATTACTCTTCCGACACACTCTCTTCCTTCTCGCAAACAACCTTAGGATCCCCTCCGGGATTTGCCTGAAGAACTAACCCCTTCGCGTCTATCCACAGACTTATAACCAGCGCATCAGCAGCTTATTTACACAATTACCCAGTTTCATAATTCTAATGCATTATCGTTAAGCAAAAACTCATACAATCCTATGTGCAGAATCCCAGATTCATCTGTCCACGGCTTCATATAAGTCTTAGTAACTACAATTTTCTTAAAAAAATCATTCGTGCTGATCAATGGCCGCAGTTCCGTCTTTGACTTCTGCGGATCATCTATATTAAGTGCTGACTGAATATAATATTTCTTCGAACCCTTATTGACAATGAAATCAATCTCGCAACTTACCTTTCGTCTCCTGTCATTTTCATCTTTTTCGTTTATTTCCACAACTCCAACGTCAACAAGAAAACCTCTCACGATTAGTTCATTGTAGATAATATTTTCCATTATATGAGTTTCTTCCTGCTGCCGCAGATTCAAACGCACATTCCGAAGCCCAGTATCGCTGCAGTAATACTTATAAGGATAAGAGAAATATTTTTTCCCTCTCACATCATATCTCTTTGCACAGCGGAAGAGGAACGATTCTGACAAATATTCCAGGTAATTGGCAATAGTCTGGTTGTCGACTTTAATTCCCTTTACGCTCTGCAAAGTGTTAGCTATCTTCGTCACATTCGTAAGGGAACCGATCGCTGAGCAAAGTACATCTGTCAGTTCATTTAAAATATCCGGCAGCTCAATATGATAACGCTCTACAATATCTCTGAAATACACTTCTTCAAACAGGTTTGTCAGATAACTGTATTTCTCATCATCCGTCTTCTTAAAAGCGATCAGCGGCATTCCGCCAAATAATGCATACTCTTCGTAGACTTCTGCCTTATCACCACCCACAAAGTCATAGTACTCCTTAAAAGACAGTGGATGTACTTCTACAGAATCCCCACGTCCTCGGAAAGCAGTCATTACATCCTTCGAAAGCATTTTTGAATTACTTCCTGTTACATAAATATCCACATTTCGCAGACGTAAAAGTCCATTCAGGACATCATATAACCGGATATTTTCCGGGTTTTTAATCTCTTCTCTGGAAATGGCATATTGCACCTCATCAATAAAGACATAATACGTTTCTTTACTATTTAAAATTCTTGAACGAATGTGTTTTGACAGCTCTGTTGGTTCTCGATATTCCACGTTCAAATCATCATCCAGTGCTATCATGATGATGTGGTCTTCCGAAACACCTTCGCTTATCAAATAGTCATAATACAAATTGAACAACAGAAAGCTCTTACCGCACCGCCTGATACCAGTAATTACTTTTACAAGCCCGTTTTCTTTTCTATTAATCAACTGTGTAAGATAGCGGTCACGTTTAATATATTTTTCCATTGGAACCTCCTGCTTGTATCATTACTTTCAAGTCAAATATCCGTGCAAGCACGGCTGCTTGGCTCGTTGCTTCGCGGGAATAAAATCCGACGTTTCATTTCTTAATTATCTTCAATCGAAACTCAGGCGCATCACGCCTTACTTTCGATTGGCATTATAGCATACGGTCCTCTCAATTTCAACCGCAAAATCGAAACTCCAGTGTATTGTCTTTCTGCGGCTTTGCGTCAATTTTTCCCTCCTCTGATCCTCACGACCGACAGTTCTCCACCCTCTTCCAATCTCTGCTGTCTCCGTATCATAAAAACCCACAGCAATTTTCGACTGCCGCTTCTCTCATCGGGCATAAGAAAAGCCGGGATGAATTATCACCTCGACCCTCTTTTGTATTTTATTCGGTTTTCCTAAATTCTCGTGATCAGTTCTGTTGGCGTGAACGCCAGAACCTTGCTCTTCGCAAAATCTTTCACATTTCTTGTAATGATATAGTCCACACCAAGCCGCTCAGCTGTCACACTCTGTAAGGCATCTTCAAAATCAGACCACTTCAACTCCGCTGCTTTTGATAGGTCTATGCCCTTTAAATCAGCAAAATCGAAGATTAATGATAGCGCCTTTAAGATAGCCTCGATCTTCTCCGGTTCAAGTTCTTTCCGCATGATATACACCATGTTGGCAAACGTCAATGCCGATACATAGCCCTTTACCTGTTCAGTCTCACAGAGTTTCCATATAACCGAAGAGTCTTTCACATGCGGTTCCCGTTTTTGAAGAACATCCAGCAGTACATTCGCATCAATCAGCAGCTTCATACTTTTCCCTGAGCCTTTCCGACTTTACCTCATCCAGGTCGTAATCGTCCTTTAAGATTCCAGTCAATGAATCGGTTAAATATGAAACAGCCGCTGACTTTGGAATGAATCGGCCGACTTCACGTCCATTTTTTGTAACGATAACTTCCTGTCCCTCAATTACGAGATTCAGGTACTTACCAAAATTATTCTGCATTTCTGTCGCAGTTGCTGTAGCACCGATCACGAAAATTGCCTCCTTTCTTAGCTAATTTTATTCTACTACAGATTAGCTAATTCTTCAACAGGCAAATTCAATCAAAAACGAGCCTCTGATTTCTCAGAAGCTCCACTCGCATATCATGCTATATTAAACTACATTTTGTAAATATTTGTTTTGCAGTTATTTCTTTTATCCATCTTTGCGATGACAGATAATCTACAATCCACGTCCCAATAGACCGCTATTCTTCCGATACATACTCTTCCTTCTCGCAAACAACCTTACATTTCTTCTTGAAGCACGCAATACCATACTT
>JAJPXX010000137.1 GCA_021205225.1 Lachnospiraceae bacterium | reverse complement strand
CTTATTCAGGCTCCTGACTTTGAACCCCTGACTTAGAACTTTCCTAAGCTATTTTTCTTATGTTCTTCAGAAACATAACAACACTGCCATGAATATATTGCCTTTCTTGCAATATAAAATGATCTCCCAAAATAGAACGTCTCAGTATTTGCGATATAGTTCGATCTGTTCTTCCTAATCAGAAGGTCGCTTATTCCTTCTGAAAAGGGAACTGACGAAATACAGGAATTGCACCGTAGCGCCCCCCTAAATAAGCCTTTGTAAAGTTTAAAGAAGTGAGCCGTGTCAACCTCTTTTCGATTGATTCTGCCCACTATCCCAGATTTTGGGCGAATACTATTTTACTTCTTCAATAATGCACGTATGATGCTTTCGGCTTTCGCCTTTCGCATCCTTATCATAGTTCACCCCGACAAGCATTACCCTGCCGCCGAAACCTTTCAGCTTTCCATCATAACGGTTGTCGTGTATCTGCTGAATCGCGGTATCCGCAGATTTGTTATACTTGAGTTCTATAAGCAGCGCGGGTTTGTCAGTTTCCTTTCGCGGAATGAAAGCATAATCAGCGAACCCTTTTCCTGCGGGCAATTCACGGAATATCTCGTAATAATTCTGTGCTGTGTAATATGCCAGAAGAATTGCACAGCTCAACGAGTTCTCATCATTGTATTCCAGACTGGAGGTACAGGTCTCATGTGCGAGTTCCAATGCTTCTGCAACGGTCTGTGCATCGCCCTGAATCGTTGCATTCAACAGATGATCCGACTGTGACAGAGCCATGTTTACTTCATTCCACTTTGTACTTTTCACCGCTGTTTTAAAGGCATCCGCAACTTCAAGGTTCGGAATATATACTTCTTCTTCGTTCGCATCATATGCCAGATACCCAAGATGTACCAATAACGTCAGCACATCATCCCGGCTGTCAAGGGAAATGATGTCGTTCTGGAATGTGCTGGTGTCCACTTTAATACGCTGGCCTCCCAGCATGAGTATAACCGCATCTTTCAGGCCATCAAAGCCACTCGTGATATAACTTTTCAATGATTCAAATGTTTCAGATGCCCTCCAGTAATTCCTGAACTTCTTCTTACGGATTGCCAGCATAACGGAATTGGGGTTATATACGGATTCCGATCCTTCAAAAGAGTAGCCATCGTACCAGCATCTCATTTTCTCATAATCGGCTCCTGTCTGTTCACAAAGTTCTTGTACCTCTCTCTCTGAAAATCCCACGTAAGGCAGCAGCTCGTCCGGATTCACCATGGTATACTCCTGAAAATCAGTCAGTGCCGACTCGGTACCATACTTTTTGATTGGAAGAATTCCTGTCATATAGGCTCCAACGATTGTTTCATCTGTAGCCGTACCGCCTTTAAACAAGCCTCTCAGCAGCTGGACATATTCTTCCTGCAATTTCTCATCATCTTTCGCTTCCCGAAACAGGGCATCCCATTCATCAATAATCACAAAGAATTTTCTATCTGTCTTCTGGCTGATACCTGTCAACGCATCCGGAAGATACACTTCATTCTCTTTCACATAAGCGGGAAATGCTTCTTTCAGCTCATGAATGACCGCCGTCTGCATATCTGCCAGAATATTGGTCTTTCTGGTCCTGGACCGGGATAAAAACCATGTAATATCCATATATATTACATCATACCGGTTCAGATGTTCTTCAAAGGATGGCTTTTTTGAAATCTCCAGACCATCAAACAGCGCGCGTGAATCGCAGCTCCTGTCATAGTAGGCACACAGCATTTTGGCCGCAAAGGACTTGCCAAACCGCCGTGGGCGGCTAAAACTTGTCAGCTTCAGCGGTGTATCCAGCGTACTATTCACATAGTCGATCAGCCCGGTCTTATCAACATACAGGCCGTTCAATATCGTCTCAAATCCTTTTTTCCCCGGATTTAAATAAATACCCATCTACCTCACCCTGTTCTTTCTGTTCTTTCTGTTCCTTCGCGCACCTTTATGCATATTATAACCTTTTTTCCCTTTGTTGAGAAGATAGCAACTAAAACAAATATCATCAAAATCTGCTTCTCCGCAAAAAAGAGAAAGTGGGCCGCGCCAACCATTTTTCGGTTGATTCTGCCCACTATGTATTTCAGATATTCTTTGCCAACATTTTCAGGATAGATGCAAGCTCCGGAGAGCTTGCCAGTTTCATTAGTGTCTCAACATCAATAGTGCTGCCCGTGCCTGCCTCGGCAGAAGATTCGTTTGCCGCCGCGGGTTCCGGTTTCTGCGGCTTTTCATCTTCGATCTCTTTCTTTTCATAAAAGGCCTGCTCGAACAGCTCGGCGTTATGCTTCCTGTCCTCGTCGATGATATGCGAATACTGGTCTGTGACCATTTTCGCCTGCGCGTGGCCGGAATCACCCTGTACTGCCTTAATATCGCCGCCGTTCAGTTTCAGCTTGTAGGTGATACTCGAATGCCGGAGACTGTGGAACACTACCGGGGGAAGATCGTTCTCCTCGATCAGTTTACGGAATGCAGCCGTGATTGTTGCCGCTTCTGTCGGCATTCCCAGCGGACCGGCTATCACCAGATTGAAATCCTGATACTCGCTTCCCAGCATTTCTTTCGCTGCATCCTGCTTACTTTTCCATTCCGTAAGCATTTCCGCCACTGTCTTCGGCAGGAAAATTTTTCGGTTGCTGGTCTGGGTTTAAATATCTACACAGTCCCAGGTCAGGCCGAGCAGTTCCCCGATCCGAGGGAACAGGCAAACGACAGGTTTATACTGAGCTTCAGCCGCTCGTCGTCGCATATGTCCATCGCATGAAAAAGAACATCTGCTGTCCAGATCTCCCGTTTGGCATATCCGCAGTCCTCATCGGCGGCACGTTCGGAGCCATCATTCCGGATATTGACTGCAAATCCACAAGAATCATTGCCGCAGCGGTCATCGAAGCTTCCGTATTCTTTGGACAATTTCAGCGGGTGAGTCTGCTGAAAGATATTTTACAGACACACGTCAACCAAACCATCCTAATGGGATTCCTGTTATTGTCCATCCTCTGTTTGGCCGGACGAATCAGCGGACACAGAAGTTTTTCCCATTCGTTCCTGTTCTTCTTTCTTATGAAATCTGATTACAGTGCGACTGGATTATCCTCCTCAGAGTAGTTCAGGTTGATGTCCATCGGATTGATATACTGTGTACTCGATGGACTGATCTTAATCACCTGTCCATCCAGACGGTTCACGAGAGCCGTATACTCTGACTCCGGGTCGCACACGATAATATCATCATCTGTCGCCAGAAACGCATTGGCAATCTCGCGCTTCGCTGCGAATAATTTACCGGAACCGGGTGTTCCCAGAATCATCCCGTTCGGGTTTTTCAACCGAAGCCGGTCTACCATGATCAGGTTGTTGGAAAGTGCGTTCAGTCCATAATAAAGGGAACCATCACCTTCCTGGAACAGCTCCTGCGTGGTAAACGGCACGAAGATTGCTGTTGAACTCGTGGTCAGCCCGCGCTGAATGTTGATCTGACAATCCGCAAGCGGCAGGCTGCTCATCAGTCCCTGTTCCTGCTAGAAATCCAGACGGCGCAGATTGCAGTTATGCTTCTGCGCCAGAGAGGACGCCCGGAACACGTTGGTCTCCAGCTCCTGCTCGGTGCGTCCGGTGCTCATCACCAGAAACGTCACCATGAACATCCTTTCATTCTGGCTCTGCAGCTCCTTCAGCAATGCTTTTGCGTCTTTGCCGTAAGTCGCAAGGTCGGACGGAATAATGTCCATGTCATATCCGGAACGGACTGCCTTTTTCTGTTCCTCAATCTTTGAACGGTCCAGCTCCGTGATCGTCCGCTTCATAGTCTTGATCGCTTTGTTCTGGTCTACCGACTGGATGTGCATCGTGACAACCTGGCTGCTGTCCATATCGAGAAAATCCTTCAGCAGCCGGTCACTGATGTCGGATGCCGTGATCGACAGGAAAGACATCGCTGCGTAGAGGTTCCCCATGGTAAATGTCCTCGTCTTAAAGGAAAAAGATGTCGGAGCAATAAAATCTTTCACGGACAGCCCCGACTCCGGAAGCCATTTCCAGTCAAAGAAAAACTTATCCTTGTCTCCCATGTGGAACATACCGTGCATCAGGGCGAGCCGCTCTTTACCATCCAGCACCCGCGCAGTGACGCCGAGCCGATGGAAATTGTTGAGGATATCCGTCTGCACATGATACAGCCGCGGCTTCGCCTATTTCATCGAATCCGCCTCAATACCGAATGTCAGATACTTTGTTTTGGTCAGACCGTTGTTTCCTTTCTCAAGCTGTGACCGCAGCATCTCGCTGTATTCGGTCCGCACGGAATCAAAGCCGTCTTTTTTCAGCGGAATCCGGATGGACTTCTCAAAGTTCTCCGCATCGGTATTCATGTTTATTTGCGATACTTAAAACGCGGCTGATAATATTCGCATTGTTTGCAGGAACGTGGATGCTCCGCGTTTCCCAGGCGGAGCGCGACCGTATCCAGGAGAAAATGGCGGAGATCGGCGTGGAGAATATGAGCGCCTATATCCGCAAAATGGCGCTGGACGGCATCTGTGTCAATATGGATTTGACCGATGTGACCCAGATGGTAAAGCTGCTGCGCTATGCCTCAAATAACCTGAATCAGTATACGAAGAAGGCTCATGAAACCGGAAGTATCTATTCGGAGGATATAGCGGATTTGCAGCGTCGTCTGGATGATTTATGGGTAAGCTGTAAAGAGATCCTCACAAGGCTTGCCACTGTCCAGTGACGGTGCAAATGTCCGGGTTTTGCACCGGAGATTTTATAAAAAACGGCATGGCGGAGCGATCCGCTGTGCCGCAAACATAGACCGGCGACATCGTTGCCAGTCTGATACCATGCCTTTATAATGAAGGCATAAAGAAACGAAAGGATGGTTGATCGCCATGTTGATAACACTCATAAAGCTCCCGTTGAAGATCTTGATCCTTCCGCTGATCCTCATCTGCGCTGTCGCCTCAGTGCTGTTGAAGGTCGTGGACAATCTTTCCTCCTACATCATCGGATTTTTCATCCTGATATTTATCCTCTGTGGCGTGGTCGCTGCGATCAATCAGTGGTGGACTTCTGTTGTGGTGATGGTCGTCTTGGCAGGGCTGTGTGTAGCCGCTATGTTCGTCGCCGCAGTATTGGAGACATTGTTTGATACCATGACCGGCGCGCTGGTTGGGTTCCTGCACTCATGAGAGTAAAACACACGATTTTATTATGGGCTGTCCTCACCGGGCAGCTCTTTCTTTTTTTGAAGGGATGGTGATGGTATGGCGGCGACGCGGCTGATCGCGATGCACTTAAATAAGGGGAAAACACTGGCACAGTGCCTGCGTGACCGAACGGACTACGCGCAGAACCCGGAGAAAACGGAAAAAGGCAATCTGGTTACTGCCTATGCCTGCGACCCCATGACGGTGGATGAAGAATTTCTGCTTGCCAAACAGCAGTACCAGCACATCACCGGGCGGCAGCAAAAAAGTAATGTTATCGCGTATCAGATACGCCAGTCCTTCAAGCCGGGGGAAATTACCCCGGAGGAGGCCAACAAGGTCGGCTATGAGTTGACCATGCGCTTTACCAAAGGGAAACACGCTTTTATCGTGGCTACCCATATAGACCGGGCACATATCCATAACCATATCATTTTCAACTCCACCACCATAGACTGCAAACGGAAATTCAAGGACTTTCATCTGTCCGGGCTGGCCGTACAGCGATGCAGTGATATTATCTGTGTGAAGCATGGGCTGTCCATCATCGAGAAAAAGCCCTACCGGGAACGCACCAAACTCACCGAGTATCCGAAGAAGGAAACCTTCCGGGATACCATCTGTGCAGACATTGATGTTGTCATGAAGCAAAAGCCGAAGGACTTCGAGGAATTTCTACAGCTTCTCGCGCAGAAGGGCTATGAGGTGAAGCGTGGAAAGAACACCGCGCTCCGTGGCAAAGGCCAGACGCGATTTATTCGGTTCCGCTCTCTGGGTGAAGGCTACTCCGAGGAAGAAATCCGTGCGGTGCTGTTGGGAGAAAAAGTCCATCGCTCCAAATTCAAAAGCAGCCAGGTTCATGGGAAACCGAAGTTTAATCTGCTGGTGGATATTGATGAGAAGATGCAGGCCAAAGGCATCGGCTACCAGCGCTGGGCAACGGTTTATAATCTGAAACAGATGGCGCAGACCATGATCTTCATCCGGGAGCATGGTATAGAAAGTCTCGATGATTTACAGCAGAAAACTGACGCGGCCTCCGCTCGGTTTGATGAACTCAGCGACCGGCTGAAAGCATCGGAAAAACGGCTTGTAGAGATTGCTGCGCTTAAGACCCATATCATCAATTATTCAAAGACCAGGGACACCTATGTGGAATACCGAAAGTCTGGATACAGCAAAAAGTTCTTTGAGGCGCACCGCGCAGAGATCACGCTTCACAAAGAAGCAAAGAGAGCTTTTGACCAGCTGGATGTGAAAAAGCTGCCGAAGGTCAAAGACCTGAGTGCAGAATATGCCCAGGTGCTGGCGGAGAAAAAGGCGACTTACACGGAGTACCGCGCTGCCCGGTCTGAGATGCAGGAGTATCAGAAGGCACGGCACAATGTAGAGGTATTTTTCGAGATGCAGCAGAAAGAGGAGGAACAGGAGCGCCGGGAATAGCGGGTGCAGAATTGTTAGAATATATTAACCGGCGCAGCCGCCCTGAATTGGGATTGGCTGCGCCGGAGCTTTTTTATTTTGCAAATGACATGAACCACTCTACGGTTTCCGGATCATAATGGGAGAAGAATAAGCTCTGTGCGGTGTCGAGAGCTTCCAGCATCGCCATATCTTCTGCATTCAGCTCGAAGTCAAATACGTTGAAATTCTCAATCATACGCTCTTTGTGCGTGGACTTCGGGATGACCACAACACCGCTCTGAAGCAGAAAGCGGAGGGCCGCCTGCGCAGGGGTCTTGCCGTATTTTGTTGCGACATCCTTCAGAACCGGATTGTTGAAGTAATCATTCTTTCCTTCCGCAAAGGGTCCCCAGGATTCAATCTGAGTTCCATATTTCTGCATCACGGCTTTTGCTGCCTTCTGTTGCTGAAACAGATGGGTTTCTACCTGATTAACAGCCGGAACAACCTCGCAGAAGCTGGCAATATCAATCAAGCGGTCGGGATAGAAGTTGGAAACTCCAATGGCTCTCACTTTACCAGCCTTGTATGCTTCCTCCATTGCCCGGTATGTTCCATAGTAATCGCCGAAGGGCTGGTGAATGAGCAACAGGTCAATATAATCGGTTTTCAGTTTTTTCAGGGAATCCGTAATGGATGCTTTCGCCTTTTCATATCCGGCATTGCTGATCCACACTTTAGTGGTGACAAACAGTTCTTCACGAGGAAGTCCGCATTTCTGAATGGCTGTGCCCACACCCTCCTCATTGTAATAAGCCTGTGCTGTGTCAATGGAGCGATAGCCGACGGAAATGGCGTCCAAAACGCAGCGTTCCGTCTCCTCCGGCGGTGTCTGGTAGACACCATATCCCAACTGGGGCATTTTTACACCGTTATTCAAAGTTACATAATTCATAACGCGGACCTCCGGCCGCAACCAAAAATAAAATAGAGTCAAAACTCTGTTG
>JAJPXX010000061.1:2833-7718 GCA_021205225.1 Lachnospiraceae bacterium | reverse complement strand
CATTAGAACCTTTTAATTTTTTATACTTTTTAATTATTCTCGGTTGTAGGGTTGCAACCTTAACCGACGCAACTGCTCGGCAAAAAAAGCAGAAAACAAAAAATTAGCTTCCGGCAGGTCAATTACCCTGCTGAAAGCCCCTTATTTCGCGGTGTTTCACAGCATTTTAAGCGTTAAATTGTATCAATTTCGAATTTACACGTCACAATACTCATGTACTATTTCCATCCCCTGAAATTCTGCATATTTCGTGATGCGGTCCTTTTGCGCGTCAAGGCTGTACCCATCTACCTGCATTGCGGTAGACACTCTGCTATAGGTGTAACATCTTTCCTTTTTGTTTTCCACGGTCTTCTCCTCTCACGATTCCTCTCCCAAAAGTTCCGTATTCCGGTCGAGCATTTTATAGTATTTTAGCGCATCAACAATCATTTCCTCTTTTACTCTCGAGCACTTCGGCGGGGTCCTCGCATCCGAACTCTTGGCGTGATTATAGCATTTTCTCATTTCAATGCCGTATTTACGCTTAATCCGTGAAATGTAGAGGGTTGCTACTTTTACCCCATATTTCTCATAGATATAAGATTTGATCTGAGTGTATGACGCTTTTGATTCCGCCGCAGTTTTTTCAAGCCGGGAGCAATCCAGGGTAAAATAAAATTTTTCGTTCGGAAGCTTTTTTTCACGAACCGTTTCTCCCTGATAAAAAACAGGGATCTTGAAAGTGATACTTTTCAGTATTCTGCCATCCGCAGATTCGGGATATACTTCAATCCGCTCGATAAAAAGATGATACATCTCCCGCTTTTCCTGGCAGGACATCTGTTCATACAGACTTGTCATATTATCCAACATCTTGACTGTTTTCTCTATAACCTGTTTCCCTGACTTTAACGAACTCAGCTTTTTAGCAGCAGCCTCTATCTGCGCGTCACATTGATCCATGCAGTCATAAACTTCATCCAGTTTCTGCTCGATAATCCCATACTGTTTATCATAATCTGCTGCCAAAACATCCAAAGCATCCATCTCTTCTGTCAGCTTTTGTTTTTTTCGTTCCTCCTTCCGCAGCTTTTTCCGTAAGTTTCTCAAATCTTCTTCCAAAGATTCCGGGGAATTCTGATTTCCCATATTCTCCGCTATGCGTTCGCGAAACTCCGGGAGTAGTGTAAGATTGCTAAAAATCTCAAAGACAGCTGCATCTACCTTCTTCTGGCTGTATGTCCTGCGTAAGGTGCAGCTTCTTCCATCCGATTTTCTATAGTTTTTACATGCATACGAATAAAAATTGTCATAATATCCGCCATAATTTTTATTGGCTGTCTTATCTTTTTTTGAATACATCCCAACACCGCATAACGGACACTTGATAAGTCCTGCCAGAAGACTGACTCGCTCAGGATCATCCGTCTTTTCCGGCCTGACAGCCAAACGCTTTCTTTTTTCGTGGGCTTCTTCCCACAGAGACTCGCTTACAAGCGGCTCATGGATTCCTTTTACAGTTAACACATCTGGCTGGTTTTCATCACTTTGCTTATCGTTCGCCCTGCGTCCATATACAATTTTTCCGCCATAAATCGGATTATCTAAGATTCTCAAGACAAAATCACGGTTGAATTTAGATACCTTGTCCCCACGTTTTCTTTCATATCCGTTATCATTCAAAAATCGAACAACCGATGTTGCCTGCATATCATCCCGCAGATACAGTTCGAAAATCTTCTTCACTATTTCTGCCTCATCCGCTTCAACGGCAAGCTGCCTGTCCACCGTGCGGTATCCATATGGTACAGGGCCGCCCAGCCACCCACCCGATAAGGCTTTCTGCATTTTCCCAGCCATAAATTGGGCATTGATATTCTCCCTCTCTATCTCGGCTACTGCAGAAAGGATTGCCATTGTCAGTCTTCCACCCTGCGTAGAACTGTCAATCGCATCCTCCACGCAGACAAGATCTACTTCATAATCTGTCAGTGTCTGCATGGATTTCAATACATCTGCAGCATTCCTTCCAAATCGTGACAGCTTATACACCAAAACAAAGGAAATATGATCTTTTTGGTTTATGATGTCATTCATCATCTGGCAAAATGCCGGCCTTCCCTTTATGGAATGTCCGGATTTCCCGGCATCACAGTATTCTCCTACTATCTGCAGCTCTCTGTAATCGGCATATTGTATCAGCCGCTCTTGTTGTGCTTCTAGGCTAAATCCATCTACTTGCACTTCCGTTGATACTCTTTTATACGTATAGCATTTTTTCATCATAGTCTCTCTTCTTAAAAATAGTGGTCTACAGTTCACAAAAACTCTAGCATTTTTAATTCAGTAATACAACTTTGTCACTGTAAGCCAAAAGATCCTATTTCATGCAAACCGAAAAGGCGTATCGGACTTCTCATTCTCTTTTGAGCCATCAACCTCCGTCAAAACATCTTTTCCATATTTCATGAGCATCCGTGCCATAAAGGCAGCACAGTTTTCCATATTTTTTCTAAGTTTCCATTCTTCTATTTCCTGTTCCGGATTCTCTTTTGAAATTATTTTTTGTTCCAGAGAGTCCGTATCAATTCGTTCACAGTCCTTGCGACAATCTGCAAAAAAAGCGGTGGAATTATTATTTTTGCTATCAGTCAAGATTTCCCAACCTCCTTCAATACCATACATGTTTGTTTTACTCTATAATCGCACATAAAAACGTTCTGATATCGGAAATGTACAACATGATTCCCCTGATCATCATTTGCTAATAATTTATGCATTACAGGCCGCCGCTGGCGCAGCTGTCATAGCTCCGCAGTCGCCGTACTGCCCGATCCATCTCATGTTCTGTTGAAATTATCCTGTTTCAGATTTTGAAATGAAAAATTACGGTATTAATTGCAGATATGAAATACACAGGTGTTTCTCAAACGCTGCCGGGTTCTCCCCCAGTCCCTGGGGAGCCGTGAGGAAGTATCATTATGCCCCTGCACAGTCCTCGCGTCCGATGCGCCAATACCGGATTTAAAATAGCGTTTGTCGCTCGCGAAACAGCTTCCTTCATCACCTCCGTGCTGCCCGGTCTTCGCGCCGCTCTTTTATCGCTCGTGCGCAGGTTATGTACCTGTAATGCCAACCATATAAAATTGTCAAGGTACAAGGTTCAGCTTTCCGCTTCCATCTATTAGCCGCTGGAAAGCGCCGTTTTTATTCACTGCTTTAAAAATTTTGCCATTTTTTTCTTCAGACGCCGTATTCTCGAATAAACTGTCTGTTCCGGCATATCCAGATATCCTGCAATTTCCTTCGGGGCATATCCCATCATTTTCAGAACCAGAATCTGCAGCGTTGCCCGATCTGTATTCAGCAACGTATGTAAAATCTGTTCGTTACCTATCGAATCGAGCAACTCTTCTACGCTCTGAACCTGTGGCTCAGCGGCACCCGTTTCATCGAGCAGCATCTCCAGATAGTCTAAAATTGACACCTGATGTTCGTAAAAACGTCGATCTGCTTTAAAATTCGCCCAGTCACTCTCATGCAAAGCTTGTATGGATTCTTCATCCATGCCCAGTTCACGAAGTTTCTGTTCCTCCTCATCCTTCCATTTTTTCCACCTGTATTCTTCTCTTGCTTTGTTATAGGCCATTTCCTTTCTCCTTCGATTTGAATTTTTGAAATCAAATCGAAGGGGCGGAGCTCTGGCGCTTCTCTGTTGTATTTTTCTGCCGAAATAATCCGGCTTTCATATCCTGCTGTCAGCTAAAACAAAAGAAATGGGTTTTGCCTCCTTTCCATCGTAAAGTGCCGGAGACGGGCGAATTTAACCACATTTCTTTTCTGACAAGAGGCGGACTTCTCTCCTCATTCCGGAAAGTCCAAAAATGCCAGGACGAAAAAAAGCCGGTGAACCTATTCAGTTCTCCAGTTTCCTTCTCTCGCTTATTCGTTTGTGTATAATTATGGGTTTTCGTCAGGTATGATAGTACCGTTTTGTTTGCATAGAAGTGACCTGGAATTATCAGGATTTTTTTAAGAGAATGTTTTCCTGGAAGCTATATACAACTGTAAACGCAAAAGCGTCCATGATTCCTCCATGACATACTACAGGTACAACACAAAAGGCTCCGCCATGGAAAGCCAGTTTTCCTTGCTTTTCCCACACGGAGCCTTATTATAAGTAGGCCGAAAACAGGTATAATAGTGCCGTTTCAAACGGTATTATTAGGGAATTTCCATTTCATAAAAGGCACGATAAAATACATTTGAGGTGACTGATCATGCCAAAGGAAAATTTGATACATCTTGGACAGTGTATCCGCGCCGCCAGGTACGAGTGCAGACTATCGCAGGAGCAGCTTGCAAACCAGACCCGCGTTGCGCAAAAAACTATCCAAAAGATTGAAAAAGGGAACGAGAATCCCTCTTATGAGATCCTTGATCTCTTGATTAAGCGATTAGGTATCTCAGCCAACAGCATTTTTTACTTTGATGTTTCCGAAAATGATGTTGATATACAGCACCTGATCGGCAAGTTACAGGCGTGTACGCCTGAAAACAGAAAAATACTTATGAACACTCTGGATTTTCTGGCCGAACAGTTAATAGCTGCCCAGAGTCCCAGAGATTCAAATGAATAAGCCAACAGGCAAAAATCCTTTTTTGTATGTTGGCTTTTTTATTCTTCCAAAAATCTGATCTTTCATTTAAAATGAGTTGCGAATACATCAATATCGTCTATTTCAGTCAAAATACCTCTTGATCTGCTTCACTGACTCCACAGTCATAATCTGTCATCCTTACAGGCTCTTCGACTTTTAAATAACAGCTCCATTTCCCGCTTTTCTGTTGCCTCACGCAGGAGCGTGTATGCGGCCGAGGCCGCCGGACCCCCCAACAGCAT
>JAJPXX010000061.1:0-2823 GCA_021205225.1 Lachnospiraceae bacterium | reverse complement strand
ACAGCATCCCGATCGGGCCGCCAAGACCGCCGCCCATCATTACAGCCGCCAGTACCCACATAGCCGGAAGGTTAATCTTAGAGCCAACCACCCGTGGATAAATCAAATTGTTCTCGGTCTGCTGCAAAATGACAAAAAACACAATAAATACAACCGCTTTGACAGGTTTCACTGTCAAAATCATAACCGCTCCGATGATTGCACTGGCATAAGCTCCAACAAAGGGGATCATTGCTGTCACGCCGACCAATGCGCCAACCATCGCGGCATATGGAATGCGTAAAATTACCATACCGATCATACACAGTGTTCCAAGGATAATCGATTCCAGTGCCGCCCCCGCTACAAAGCTTTGGAACGTATTGCTGCACACTGCAAACACATGGATCACTGCACCGCTTATTTTGGGCGGAAGCCAGACGCGCAGCAGCCTGCAGGTCTGATTTTTCAGTTTTTCTTTCGCAGCAAGAATATAAATCGAAAAAACCAGCGAAAGCACAAATGTCACAACATGGCTTACAATAGATCCGGTCACACTCATTGCCTGACCTACAAGACTGTCGCTATTATCAGCAATTAAATCCTCCATCTGAGTTTTTAATCCGGACCAGTCAATGTCCGCCAGCGCTTTTCCTATCGGGTTTTCTATAAACGCCGCATTATCTTCTATAGAATCCAGCCCGTCAATCCATCCATTTACAATCTGGACGATCAGTTTCACTGCGTTGACGAGTTCCGGAATAACAAGGACGGCAACTGCGGTAAAAATACCTGTGATTAACGCAATTGCCAGCACAATAGAAAGTCCGCGGATACCTCTCTTCATTCTGGTCTTTTTTCTGAGCAGACGTTCAAACATGCTCATAGGGACATTTAAGATCAAAGCAAAGATGAGACCAATTAAAAGCGGCGAAACAAGATTCAACAATCGAAACAAAGCTTTGGTAATGTCGTCAAAATAGCGTATACAAAAATATATCAGCCCAAAACAGATGCAGATTCCGATCAGCCATCCTTTATTCTCACGGCGTTTTTCGGGCGTACCCATTATAAAATCAGCCTCCCAAAATAAAGCTTACAAAATACCTCTAAGCATTGTCATCCGGAGAAACAATGTAGTGCTGTCTGGAAAGTAGCAAAAATAAGGAATCCACAGCAGATCCCCGCCAGTCCAAGTCGAATCACTTCTGCTATTGACAGGTTTCCCCGTTTCAAAGCATATAAAATGACAATAATCAGAAACAATACTGCAGCAAGGAGCAAAATCATTTTAATTGTGAAATGCTTTTTAATTCCCATACTCATACGTCCTTTACTGCTATTTTTTTTGAACAGGCAATCGCAAGCGCCCCTGGCCCAATATGACAGGATACACTTAAAGAAAGAGGATCTGCCATAATATTCCCCTTATGCGCAGAGAAGGCTTCCTCAACCTCCTGTTTCCAGGAATCGACTTCTTCGGTATACATTCCTGTATACGCAATCTCTATATTGATATCCTTTGCTTCCTTATCAGAAGAAAAACGATCCTGGATATCTTTGCACATCGCCTTCAGCATCATCATGCGCGCAGCTTTCATAGTGCGGCATTTCGCATATGAGTCCAACTTCTCTCCCTGGATTTGAAGCACTGGTATTATATGCATAAACGATCCGATGGCTGCAACGGCCGGAGTAAGCCTGCCGCCCTTTTTTAAATAATGCAATGTTTCCACCGAAATATAAATACTGGAATCATACATGGTGTCCAACAGTCGTTCCTTTATCGCAGAAGCCCCAAGGCCACGATCCGCCATTGCCTTTGCATCCAGAACCGATTGTTTCTGTGTCACGGAAATCCTTTTATTATCCACCACAAACACCTGTCCCTCATACTCCTCAGCCAGGCTCATTGCGGCGCTGCAGCTGCCGCTCAATCCGCTCGACATCGGTATATGCACAATCTCATCATACTCCTTCAAAAGGCTTTCCCAGCGATTCATCACATCTCCGACCAGAGGCATTGAAGTGGAAATTTCCGCATCTGCTTTCAGATGCCGATAGAATTCTTCCTGTGACAGATTAATGTCCTCGTAATACATTTCTCCGTTAATATAAACAGGCATCGGAAGCACATATATACCAAGCCTCTGAGCTTCCTTCTGCGTGAATCCACTGTTACTGTCTGTTACGATTGCTACTTTCCCCATACACTGGTTTCCTTTCTTTTGATTTCCTGCTATCAGAAACAGCAACGCCCCTTCAGTAAGCCGAAAGACAGAAAGCGCTGCTGCTATAATCTGTTAATGAACGCCGGCGAAGTCATCTTTCATCCGCGTCTCTTTTGATATCCTTACGTGCCTGTTTTACCTGATCATCCAGCGAATCCAGAGCTGCTTCTATAACAGCACTGATATAATTATCATCAGCAATAGCCAACTGCAGGGCCGCTGCAGCTTCCAGCAGAGCTTCTTCCACCTCCGGACCCACGCCCAGCACTTCCATGTCAGTTCCATTCCCATTTTCGTCCAAAAGCACCATATCCGGGATAGAATTTCCATCCGTATCCGTGAAATAAAGATTGAATTCACCGTCGCCAGTCAGGTCTACAGCCAGGGTGTCAATGTCTCCGTCTCCCGCCGCGTCCATCAATGCAATATCCGGCTGCCCATCCTCATCCAGATCAATCAGGATCTCATTTCTTGCACTGCGTATCAGGGTTTTATTCCATTCTTTATCCAACTGCATCATTCTCTTTACTTTTAGTAAATTTCCATTGCTCATTTGCTAATCCTCCTACTCATATTTAAGTTAACGGAACGCTGTAGTACTCAAAATCTCAAC
>JAJPXX010000197.1 GCA_021205225.1 Lachnospiraceae bacterium | reverse complement strand
TTGTCAAGTAATATTTAATATAGATAAAAAAACTATTTCCGAATCTTCTCTCATAGCTGCTGATAAAGCTTTTCACTGATATGCCTTCCATTTTCCTGTAAAGTCTCAATGGCAAAGGCGTCTGACTTGCTGCGGTCGGACGCTCCTGTTATCCTCTTTGAACATATTTATCGGATGATCCATATTTAAAAATCATTATAAGCAAACGGCTCCCCCAACTCTTCATCCAAAAGGGAAATCACCGTCTCATTCGTGCCACCATCGAGACAAAAACCGGTGTCAGAATCGACTCCCTTCTGTACTGCCGTACACTTTTCAGTAATGTCTTAATCATAGCTTTTTAGTTCCGCCTTTCTTTCACCATCTTATCAAGTTTCCTTACGTTTAAAAGCATGACATCGTGTCAATCGCATACTGTCAACAGCATATTTTTGATTTTTGGGTGAACATTTATTCTGTCTGACAGTTAAATACTCCGGTTCAGCCAATTCAGGCCGTCTTTCATTTATTAACAGTCCCCATTTCCGAAAAAATATGCTATACTGATCATAAAGAGTCAGAAAGGATAGCCAAACTATGAAAAACCTGATTATACAGTTAAATTTCCCATTCTGCTTTAAGCACTGCTCCTACTGTCCACAGTCTGTCTGTAAATACAGCCCGCAAATCATGCGCACCTACGTGGATGCTATGCTTCGGGAAATCCAGGCTGCTTCGGAAGATATGGACGATTATGGAGTGACGGCTATATCCCTGGAGGGCGGCAGTCCGGTGCTTGCTGAACCGTCTGGGCTTCAAAAAGTGCTGCGCGCCCTGCGAAAGCAGTTTCGTCTGGCGAAGGATATCCAGATTTCATTACAGACCATGCCTGGCGATTATTCCCGCGCACTGATGCAGAAAATGCCCGACTGCGGCGTCAACCACTGGATTTTTGGTGTACAGACCGCAGATTTAAAAGAGCATATGCTATTGGAAAGAACCTACAGCTATGAGACCCTCTCCATGGTCGACGTCGCGCTTAAAACGTTTGACGTACATGACCGCAGCTTTGAGCTGCTCTACGGAATTCCGGGACAGAACGCGCACACGTGGGAACATTCTCTGGATTCCGTTCTCTCCTACGCACCAGAACATCTGACCCTGCTCCCGCTTCACCTTTACAGAGGTACTGAGCTTTTCCGCAAAAGCCAGGAAGGAGCCCTGACTCCGTGTACGACCGAAGAAAAGATCGTACTTTATCAACTGGCGCAGCGGAAGCTCGCCGGGCTGGGATATGTACAATATACGATTCATGATTTTACAAAACCCGGATCGGAAAACCGCTATCGCCTGGAACAGCTAAAGGGAACCGAGCAGCTCGGAATCGGCTACAAGGCAGAAAGCCGTATCGAGGGTGTCACCTATAAAAATGGGCACAGTCTCCAACAGTATCTGGACCATTCTGACGATCTCTCTGTTCTCGTGAATCAGCTTGCGCGGCTGGATGAGGAAAGTGAACTGTATCGGGAAATACGCGCGGCACTCTTCACCATGCAGGGAATTGATCTGACGGAAATCCAGCAAAAATACGGATTAGAATCAGAGCAGAAAGCTGCCGAAATGATCCGTCAGATGGAAACCGAAGGCAATGTCTGCTTCAGAGATGAAAAATGGGTCCTGACGGATGCTGGAGCTGTCAATTTCCTGTAAAACGACAAAACAGGGGGAATTTCATCCCCCTGCCCTGTTCTCTGCGGCATCCTTAGCTGCCGCGAATATTCTATATTTTATTTACTCTTTCCCAATTTTTAAAGCTCCCCGTTCAAAAATTTCTCTACGGACTTTCCGCACTCACGCCCCAGTGTGATCGTCGTGCCAAGACTTACGCCCGGTGTCGGAGTGAAATATTCCGTTCCAAACCGTCCGCTTGCGCAGTTTCCGGATGCGAACAAACCTTTGATCGGCTTGTAATAGTCATCAAGTACCTGCTGCTCCGCATTGATCAGAAGACCGCCGCATGTACACATCATCCAGCCGATATCCGGCACCTTGATGTCGCAGTAGAACGGGCCTTCCTTTACCGGGAACATCAGCTCACTCTCACGGCCAAAGTCTTCATCCGTGCCCGCTTCACAAAGCTCATTGTAGCGCTCGATGGATGCCTTAATGTTCTCTTTCACAGTGTCATCTGTGCACACCAGATCAAGAAGCTCGTCCAGTGTCTCTGCGCCATAACGCGTATAGGTCGCGCTCAGGTCATTTCCCTGCACGCCTTCTGAACCGGCTGCCAGTGCATTTGCCAGTTCTTCCTCTACGCCCGCGATGGTATCCTCATCCGCATAGGTGGAGCCATGAGACGGTACGGAATACTCCAGATACTCTGGAAGCTTTGAATCATAGAATGCGTAGAAGCTTCTCTGCATCTGCAGTGCAGGGCGTCCGCGAAACTCAATCGGTCCCCAGTACTCGTTGCAGTAACGTTTGCCATCCGCATCCAGCCATACGCCCTGCGGATATCCCGGATGATAATGCTTGCCGTTCATGGTCGGAATGCCAAGAGAATCCAGCTTCGCGCCTACCCAGTAGCCCATCTGGATGCCGCGTCCGTCAGAATCCATCAGCACTGAGAAGGACTCATCCGGTGTCAGGCAGCCGCCCAGGTCTGTCAGCAGATCCTCCTGCATCTGAGAGTTTGCGCCAAATCCACCCGTTGCCAGGATAACTGCCTGGCAATTAAATTTGATATAATCACCATCTGCATTGGTCGCAATCAGTCCGACTACTGCGTCATCCTCCATCACCAGCTGCTGTGCTTCTGTAGAAAACAGGAAGGTCGCGCCATCTTCAATCGCCTTTTCGCGGTTCTTCTGATGAATATAAGTCTGGTTGCACTCTGAGCTATAGAAGCTGCAGGTGCTCGGCCAGAATTTATACGCGCCAATCGAAGACATCTGATGCTCGGTCGGCGGATAGAATGCCGTTGTCATATAGGACAAATCTTCTTCAGAAAGCACGGAAAGATATTCATCCATAGCTGCGCCGGAGTTCTGGCAGAATTTCATTACCAGGCCTGGATTTGCCTGATAACCGGAGTTCACCATCCAGTTGTTGTAATACTCAATCGGGTCGATCTCCGGCACACCCAGGTCAAGCAGCACAGAAGCATTCGGCGTACCCGCCTCATTGCCCATCGCCTGATAGCTGTCCTCAGACTGAGACTCAATCAGAATCACACTGATCCCCTGTGACGCCAGATAACGGCAGGCGTTCAGGCCGGCATATCCATGACCTACTACTACAACATCCGCATCATAAGTCTCGACGATCTCACTGTCGTCCACCGGATCCGGAGCGTCCTTCCAGGAGCCGGACTCCGCTTCCTCACTCGTCGCGTCAAGTGCTTCCGCTACACCCATCGCCTGCGCGATGCAGTTTGCCGCTGCTTCCTTTACCGCGTCAGAGGTAACCGTCGCGCCGCTGACACCATCAATCTCCGCGGACTGTGCGGCCATCAGTGCTTCCTGAAGGGTCTCCCCATAAAGCTGACCGATGTCGGCCGTCTCATTGGATACATCCACCACTACCTCTGTAATGCTGGTTTCATCAAATGTCATTGTAACCGTGACAGCACCGATACCCATCGCTGTCGCACTGTAAGTACCCGCGATATAAATCGCGTCCGCCGCTGCTTCTTCTGCATGCACCAGAGAACCCATTCCGCCAAACAGCCCGCTCGCAGCCAGTGAAGCCGCACCGGCAGTCGCTCCGCGCAGGAAATCGCGGCGGGACATATTGCTATTATTTTCCGACTTTTTCATGAAATACTCCTTTCCCAACTATGATATTTTTGCTATAATAAAATAGAATCCCGCTTGCGGGATTCTCGCGCTGCCGCGCGTCTGCGTAAGCAGACAGTTTCCTCTGGCGCGGCATGTGCATCCCCCGGAGGGTTTTACCCGTTCAGTGTCGATACGTGTACATCTGTACACAGGGCGATTTTTTCATCGCTTGCTAAATTTATAACATATTTTCAGCAATTGTATTTCAAAAACCGACAACTGGACAGGAAAACGGGATAACTGGACAAGTAAGGAGTAACCGTAGCTATGCGTATCGCAATTGTAGAAGATGAGGAAAAAGAACGCAGTCGTGTAAAAGATTACGTGGAGGCCTGGTCCGCCCAAAAAGGATTTGAAAATGAGTACTTCTTTTTTGAGGACGGTATGTTTTTCCTGGAAAATTATCCTGGCCGCCTGGATCTGGTTTTTCTTGATATTGAGATGAAATATATGGACGGTATCCGCACCGCGCACGAACTCCGCAAGTTTGACCCACATGTGCAGCTTCTGTTCGTCACACGGATGATTCAATACGCACTGGAAGGATATTCCGTCGATGCGGCAGATTTTCTGGTCAAACCCATCCGCTACCCTGTTTTCTGCTCATGTATGGACCGTGTCCTTGGCAAAATTGAGAGAGACACACCGCGGTTCCTGATGACAAAACACGGCCGCGAAGAGGTTTGCTGCCCGATCTGGCAGGTCACTTACATTGAAGCATTGCGTAAGCAGACCATTCTTCACCGGAAAGAGCAGGAAGCAATTTCTTCCTCTGAAACACTGACCGCACTGGAAGAAAAACTGGATGGGGAACCTTTTTTCCGCTGCCACAAATCCATTCTGGTCAACCTGAACCACATCCAGAATATCGGCACGACCGACGTGATTGTGGACGGACAGTTGCTTCCGGTCAGTAAATACCGAAAAAAAGAATTTATGCAAACGCTGGCAAATTACCGGGGACGAATGCTGTAATCCGTCCAACAAGACAGAAGCAGCGCTTCACCCACAGTCTGAAATGGAGAGAAAAATCAGCGCGACACGAAGGAGAAACTAAGATGATATTTGACTATATGTATGAAGCCGCTACGCTATTTCAGACTTACCCGGCAGTGACCGTTCTCCAGTGCTGCGCTGAATGGGTCTGCTTTCTTTGGTATATGTCCGCTCTTCCGAAACGAGAATGGAACTGCGTAACAAAAGTTTTGATTCATATCGTCTTTTTTGGCGCTTCCATTGCCCTTCACCTGAGAAACTACAGTATCGGACGATATTTCCCATTGTTTATGCTGTTATGTATCGGTTTTACCTGGCTAATGGCCGATCTTTCTGTTCCGAGAGTCATTTTTAAAATCTGCCCATTTGGACTCGGTATGGAATTTAGCCGTCTGCTCTGCCGGGATGGGATTCTGACTCTCCTGCTTGCACGATTTTCAGAAGTACTCCCTGGCTTTGTTTCCATCCTGATTTCTGTCGTGGTTTATTTTCTGCTGCTATCTTTTACTACGCTGTGGATGAGAAAGGCAACTGTTCACTTTGAAAAGCTTGATGTGAATGCCATACAGCTCATCGGCTTTGTTTTCCCTCTTGCCCTGTATGTTATCGTCCGCCAATATGTCTTCAATTATATGAACCTGACCAGCCTCACTTTCACACAGTGGCTGCAGCTGGAACTGCTTCAGCTGGCAATCCTCGCCTGTGCCGAATTGGAGACAATGGCAGCCGGTCAGATGGTATCTGCCCAGATTGAACGAAGCGAACTTTTAAAAAAGCAATTGCTTGCTGAAAAAAGTCAGCAGCAATACATCGCCCAAATGCAGTCGATTGACACAGTTAACCGCAGATACCATGATCTCAAACATTACCTTACTGCAATGGAAACCATGAATGCAAAAGAACTTTCTGAATCTGTAGAAGCCATCCGTGAGGAAGTAGAGGCCTATGAGTGTATGCAGAAAACCGGCAACAACACGCTCGATCTATTACTCGCAGAACGTATACGCGAATGTCAGAAAAAAAACATCCGTCTTGTCCCTTATATCGACGGACGCCAGATCGGGTTTATCCAGGTACTTGATCTCTGCGTCATCTTCGGCAACGCAATGGACAATGCCATCGAGGCGACAGAGTCATTAAAATACGTCAATATGAAAGAGATCAGCATCAAAATCGGCGTGTCTGATCAACTCCTGGTTTTACATTTTCATAATTATTATGAAGGACCTCTGTATTCAGAAGGCAACCAGCTGCTGACCCACAAAGACGAAAAAGCTGCACACGGATATGGGTTGGAAAACATCCGCGAGGCTGTCCGAAAATACAGCGGAACCGTCGCGTATGAGGCAGACGGTTCCGAGTTTTCGCTAAATATTCTAATACCGATTCCAGGTACACATTCCTGTTCAGGCCGCTCCTGAGAAGTCCATACTCCAGCGGACAGTGAATATCCTCTTTGAGTTTTTTCTGGTACATGGTTAAGCCCCTCTTCCATGCCAACTGCAAGCTTTCCATCCTCTGTCACCATCTTAAAAGCGACCGGAACCACGTTCGGCTCTCCGTTTGCACAGGTCGCCAGATGCAATCCCCGGTATCATTCTGCAGCTGATATTAGTACCCGCCATCATGGTTTCCTGAAACAGGGCCAAAATCATTCCCTTCAAAAAAATTCCTTCAATTAATAACATATGTCAATAATAATTCTTGACATATGCCATAAACAGGTGTATGATATCGCTCTGATCGCAACTCCCTCTTATGGTGGACGTGTACCCCAGACCGCTATTGACCGCTTAAGTATCATACACGGAAATCAGGCTCGCGCGGTTCTGGTTTGTGTTTATGGGAATCGTGCCTACGACAACACCCTGGCACAGCTGGCAGATGTTTCGTGCAAAGATGGTTTTCAGCCATTTGCTGTTGTTGCAGCCCTTGCAGAGCATTCAATTGTACGGAAAGTTGCAGCAGGACGGCCAGATATTCCGGAAAACAGATCCTGTTAGATGCGGGAAGTTCCAATTCCTTCTGCGAGAATAATGGCAGAGGAAGGAATCGGCTATGCCATCTGCTTTGACCATATTATAAATGTGTCTGGCAACAGCAGCCTGTGCTTTAAGCCGCTGGCCGGTTCCTTCGACCTCCATATATACGATCTTGGTCAGAACGATTTCTTCTGCACGGTTTTGAATGCTGCCCATTGACTGCACCCACTTCCACCAGTTGTTTTCTTTCAGTTCCTCTTGAGGCGACTTCTGGCTATCATTCCGGGTTGGAAAGCTATGTGTTCGGCGGCTGGATGGTTTCGCATCCGATAGTTTTCGGTCTTGTTTGGAAGCCCAGTGGCAGCGCTGCTGAGTGCGGCGGGGTATCTGTGGCTGGGCAGTCTGTTTCTTTACGCTGTGATTTTTCTTGTCAGCCAATTCTGGGGCAGCAAGGGAATGCTGACAGCCTGCGTTCTTATCATCGTGAGCGCTATCGTCGGGTTTGTATCGCATTTTGATGAGTCGCCTTTGGAAATTCTTTTTGTCAACAATTATTATATTCTGCATCATGCGTTGCTGCTAGTTTCGCCGTTGGCGGTGGCAGTCAATCTGGCAGTCATGGGGGCATTCCTTTTGGCAGGAGCAAACGACCTGCCCCGCAGAATTCGGAGGCAAAAACGAATCCAATTTTGGGAAAACGGAAAGAATCGCTGCGCATTTTTCTCTCCTGCACCGAGAAGAGGGCTTGTACCGCTTTACCTGATACTGCTGATCGCCCTTGGGATATTCCCGCAGCTTTCCTCAGCATCTGCCCGCCGCGAAGCGGCCTTCCAATGGCAGATGCGACTTGCCGCCGACGCGGAGCGAGGGGGCGATTCCACGGTCGGCGGTAATCTTGCTGACTTTGCGTGGTCATTGCTACGGGGGTATTCAGTAGAGAGCGTCAACCTGATCGAACTTTTGTATACACTTGCCTGGTTCGCCTTTCCGTTGATACAGATTAGCGTGTTTTGGCAGGCGGAGGCGGAGAGGAAAAACGATGCGGCATTGCTCCGCACCGGCAGCT
>JAJPXX010000010.1 GCA_021205225.1 Lachnospiraceae bacterium | reverse complement strand
CATAAAATGTGTCTCTTGACTCTGGTCTTTTTGTCGCTCGTGTCAAATTTCCTTGTTTCTCCAACACGTCTGACTTAGTTATTGGAATGATATCCGCATAATCTCGCATTATCTCAATTAATTGCAAACCTCTTCCATTATTTACTACAACAGATGAAACCCCTAATTCTGAACTCATTTCCGGATGGGTTTTATTTACTCCCCAGAAATCTCCGATCGTCAGATTCCCCGGTCTCTTATGAATATCTGCATACTGGCATTGATAACAGCATTCTCTGTAACAGTCGCCTGCCATAAAATGCCTGCCATATTTGTCTAAGGATAGTATTCTGGTCTTGGTCTTGGTCTTGGTCTTGGTCCTGGCAAGATATTGCGTACCCCAGCCCCTTTTTTCTTTTGAGCGGAAATTGTATTCAATCAATTTTCCGTTCATCTTTTTTCCCATATATTCCACATACTTTTTGAAAAACAACGGGGAAGGAACGCCATGACAAATGATATCTATCGTGTATAAATTTTCATAGTCTTTTCCAAGAAAGTGGTATAAACCATCTATTTGACATGGTGTGCCTGTAAACAGAACCCACCTTCCAGTCTCCAGATAACTTTTCGCCTGCGTGTAGCAGTCCCCTGTATCTGACTGAACATACTTGGAGGATTGCAGCTTTGGTCTGTCAGAGTCTTCTGATATCCCTATGTGCTTTACTTCCAGTTCATCTGTATAAGCAGCTCCGAATACGACTCCGCCATTCATCAGCACCACTTTTGCTGCCACATCAGAAACACCGCCGGAAGCGGAGCGGAACAATTCGGCGTTGTTTTTATTTTTAAATGCATTAAACTCTGTCGGCGTTATGCTAGATGCATATTTCTCATTCTGTGCACACTTCTTAAGGCATAAACCGCAATGGATACACTTGTCTTTATCTATCAGCGGATAAAGAAATCCTTCCGTATTCGGCTGCATTGTTATGCATTTTTGAGGACACACCTGCTCACACACGCGGCATCCCGTGCACCGTTTTCCGATTTGTTCAATGTTATTTTCCATAATAATCCTTTATCTGTGTGAACCCTTCCTGTCCGATCTCCTATCCCAGGTGTTTTCGCAGGTACATTTCCGTGTGGATACGCTCGTCCTGTATAAGCTTATCCGTAATGGCATAGTCAATCGGTTCTGTAAGCTGCATTTCCAAATCATTCATTTCATCAAGGCTTCTCCCTGTTAAGTCTAACCGTTGAAGGAGATCGGTCAGCTTCTCAGCATTCCCATAGCCCTCATTTCTCACTACTGAGGTAAACTGTGCATGAGTGATCACAGAAAGGATTGTCCCGTGGAATGTATCTGTTACAACATATTCGGCATGTTGAAAATAAGCAATTACCTCAAAAGGATTGCAGTCCAGGAACCGATCACAGCAATTCTGGACGCCGCCGATGCAGAATACTTTTAAATGCTTCTTATCTGCAAATTCCCTGATTTTCCTGCATTCCGCTGAAGTAAACCGTCCGGAATATCCATATAGAATCATATACTTTGATTCATTTATTGTTTTTGGAATAGCCTCACACTTCTCTATAAAGGCATACATCAGCACCGGATCTAAATTCAAATCCGGATTTTTCCCTGTCAGCTTCTCAATAATTGCCGCGCTGTTCTCGTCCCTGACAGAAACAGCATCAAATTCTTTCAGCCACCCGCTAACCTGATCGGCCACATCATATTTTTCTAATTTATCAATTGTCGTGTTTCCAAATGAAGCGGCGTAGCTGATTACTTTCTTCGCTTTTGCACCCTGACCGAATAGTTCCGGACAAAACCCTACATTTGTGTTATCCTGTACACAGTTGAACACTTCATCACTGCCGATAACGAGAACATCTATATCCGGCGAATAGTTCATCTCATTTGTAATACCCAGGTACGGATAATAATTCGCTGCGTAATTTTTCTTGTAATTAATGAACTTCAGCTTTTCTGCCATAGGCGCTTCATAACGAAAAGCTTCCAGACCCTTTTTTATTTTCCTTTTTATTCCTGTTCCGCCGTTAGAAGGTATCAGCGTTTCACCCGGATGGTAGTCAACAAATTGTACCTCATAACCCAAGTCCAAAATAATCTGCCGAAGACCATACGCCTGAAGAAAGGAGCCATAATTGAAAATACGCTGCATAGATAAAATTCCAACTCTTTTCATTCTATTTCCCTCATTCAGAACATTCCCCGCACAATTTTCTCCAGTTCCTTGCAGAATTTTGCATTGTTGCTCTTCATCTCTGCCGGCATAGCTGCAACAACAGCATCATAATTTGACAGCGTATCACCCAGCTTATCTATCTCTTCAACAACAATGATGTTCCCCTGTCTTTCCGCTACCTCTCTGCAAAAGTTTAATTGATGGTCATTGACATGCTCATCAAATTCTTTTCTGCGCGGAACAACTACTGGTATCTTTCCAATCTGCAGCGGCATGATAAAACTGGATGGCCCGCCATGTGTAATCACAATCCGGGCCTTCTCCACCAAAGAAATCATCTCTTTATAGGGGAAAAAATCACAGCACTCACAGGCGTTCGGTTCGTAAGTGGAGTAGCCCTTCTGAATGATGACTTCCTCTTTAATCACATTTTTTATCCTTAGTTCATCCACACACTGAACAAGTCTGTTGAACTGCTGTTCGTGTGTTCCGACGGTCACAAATATCATTTCCGTACCCCATTCTCAGACGGATACCCGCTCATTAGAAAATACTGCCAAGATTTATCGCCTTGGGATAAACCTGTTTCATTTCCTCCCATTCGACGATAAAACGATCCGTTACCGGGTAACACAGCTTTCCTGCTATCGTTGAAGCGTCAATGCGGTCAAAAACTTCTATATATATTGTTTTTGCTCCAAAGAGTTTGCCAACGTAAAAAAACGGAATGGCTGGTGCTGCGCCAGACGTAATAATCAGGTCAGGGCGCTCCCTGGGAATGATTTTGAATGCCCTGACAGTATTAATAATCAGCGCCTTGATACTTCGGTTGCTCGGATAATAACAGGGATACATTTTCTCCCCTTCAAGCAGGCTCCTTGCATCTTCTTTATCAAACGTGACCCAGAAGCGTTCTTTATCCTGCCAGAAGGGTTTCAGCATATATAAATGTGTTAAATGCCCTCCGCTGGATCCTACAAGACATACCTTCACAACTTCCGCTCCTCTCAACTGCTATCTGTATTTTGGATCTACCTTGACCCTTTCCGCATAAGTACCACCGCCACTGTTTTCACCAGTATTTTTACATCCAGCCCCAGGCTCCAGTTCTGTATGTACTGCGTATCCAGCTTTACGACTTCCTCAAAATCGTCGATGTCGCTCCTGCCGCTTACCTGCCACATACCAGTGATCCCCGGCTTTATGGCAAGCCTCGCCCTGTGACAGGTGTTGTACATATTTACTTCGCTGGGCAGAGGCGGCCTTGTGCCTACCAGTGACATATCCCCCTTCAGCACATTCCAGAATTGCGGAAATTCATCGATGCTGGTTGAGCGGATGAAGGATCCGATCCCATGTCTGGTGCCGTCCGGACCGCTGCCGATGATTCTGGGATCGTTTTCTATCTTGAACATCTGGCCTTTCATTTCATTCTTTTCCATCAGCTCTGCTTTGCGCTCTTCCGCGTCCTGGTACATACTGCGGAATTTGTAGAGTTTGAATGTCCTGCCGTTTTTTCCGACCCGATCCTGTTTAAAGAAGATTGGTCCGGGATCAGAAAAATAAATTGCCGGTGCCACAAAAAGGAAAAAAATCCCCGTTACAATCAGCCCGACAATTCCTCCGGCAATATCCATGGCGCGCTTGAAAAATGCCTGTCCGGTGGTGATTAATTTCAGGTAGCTGGTCATCACGGTCAGGCCGGCAATGTCTTCCTCATACCTGGCGCCGGCAAGCTCATCGGAGGCTGCCACCTCCAGATGGATAGTGATTCCGGTCAGGCTGCACTCCCGGATCAGCTCCGGCGGCAGCTGCGTGTTCTGCGGAATACTGAACAGGATTTCGTCTGTTGCGGATTTCAGCAGATAATCAATCAGACTTTCCGTATTTGCGACTACCGGAACTCCGTCTACTTCCTTTATCCCAGCCGGGTTTTCCCCGACCAGGGCGATTCCGTTTACCTTGAAATCAAGCATCTGATCCTGAAACTGGTTCAGGATGCGTTCTGCTCCTGTAGAATCTGTCACCAGCAGGAGAAGACGCGGATTTTTTTTCAGTCGATGGTGGATGAATTTCTTCCACACCGTCCGCTCCAGCCAGATCACAATCAGTGAAATAATAGCTGTATAAGCAACTACCATCCGCGAAAGGTAGTCCATTATTTTCAGGAAAAACATCAGAATCAGCATCACGGCTATCACAAACGCCACATGTCGAACCACTGCTGTAAATTCTTTCAGATATCCCCGCCGCAGGATGTTTTTGTAGTTACTGTCAAACGCGGATACACAGATATGTACTAAAGCGATTATGATAATCAGGCTCCGATACAGCTGTGATTCCCAGATCTCCCACTGGTTTATATGAATTGCGTAAGCCAGCCAGATAGAAATAAGGAAGCAGACAAGATCCAGTATCATGAAATCAATATGCTTGATCAGGCTGCTTGGATTTTTCTGGTACATAAGTTTGTAAATTACCCCCCCCACGCGCATTTTTGCATATTTATAATCTGTAAATGCAACGTGTTTACGGTTATTGGTTCTTTTGAATAAAAAAAAAGCCGACATTGACATCGACATGCTGCCGATATCCTGAAGCCTGCTGGATTATCCAGCTTCTGCTTCGTGTAAGGACGTTTTGACAGCAGGGCAGCTTTTCCCGATTCCATCCAGCATCTGGCACTGCTCGCTGCTCAGGCGCCCATTCTTTCGGGCAAGACGCTGGCGGGAGACCCAGGCATTTAGCAGGCTTCCGCTGCTTCCCCGATAGTCACGGGGAATATTTTTCAGACTGCCATGCTCCCTGGCATAGGCGGTAGCGTCCTGATAGATCCGCAGCCAGGCCTTCCATGCCCTGTCCTTCTGCGATACCTGCTCCATCGGCAGTTCAGACAGCATCTTTTCCTGTTTGGGAGTAAGTGTTCCGGCTTCCAGGTATTTTTTCTGCATGGCAATCCATTTGCCGATCCAGACGCCGTCTACGACCGTGTCCTGCGGAATGTCCAGTGTACCTTTTTCCAGATACCAGGCCTTTACCAGCGCAAACCGCGCCTCCCAGGTATCCGCCTGCCAGCTCATCCCAATTGCTTCCAGACGCTGACGACGTTCCTCGGAAAGCTTGCCTTTTTTGTACAGACTGCGCTGCCTCTGAATCCAGGTTCCCAGCGGGAAGCCTTCTTCCGCGCTATCTTTTACACCGTCATTCGATCTGACCTTTGCGCTGTCTTTCGTACAGCTCTCTGCGTTTTCTTTTACGACATATTTCACCGGAACCATCAGATTCCCGTGCGTTTTAGCGTAATCCGCCGCTGCCTGAAATCCTTTTTCCCATTTATGATCTGCCTGCCTTGTCCAGGTCATGCCGATCGCTTCCAGGCGCCTGACCTGCTCTTCGGTGGGCGGCGTACCCTTTACGCTGCCTGCCCGCAGAGAGCGGAGCCGGTAAATCCAGGAGCCAAGGCAGATACCGTCCTCTGTCACATATTTGAGGGGAACCGCCAGGTCGCCATGTTCCCGGAAATAGCTGGTCGCCGCCGCATAATTCCGTTCCCAGTAATAATCTGAAACATCCCAGACCATGCCAAGATCGTTCAGCTTTTGTATCCGCTCCGGCGTTAAATACATCTGGCGGGCATTTGCGTTTTCCCATGCCCGGATCCCGGCAAGCCAGGAGCCCAGCGCAACGCCTTCCCCATCCACATATTTTGCCGGGACATTCAGGTCGCCGTGTCCCTTATGATAACGTTCTGCCGCTGCATAATTTTTTTCCCATATCAGGTCAGTCGCCGATTCCCAGACCATACCGATAGAATCCAGTCTGCGGATACGCTCTTCGGTAAGATTCCCGTGCATCTGCCCTTTGCGGATGGCCTTCTGATTGAAAATCCAGTTCCCAAGGGCACAGCCATCCTCTGTGATATACCGCGCCGGAACCTCCAGGTTCCCATGCTTCTGGTAAAATTCTTTTGCCCGTTCGAACATCAGATCCCACGATGCGGACAGCGTGTCATCCAGCTTTGCGAACAGCTCGCGGCAGTCGTGTACCTCATCAATGATCCGGAAATGCTCGTTTACGATAAATCCGCCTTCTCCCAGACTGCGGTAATAAGAAGTCACCAGCTGCATTTCTTCCTCGACTGCGCTGATGCTCCAGATAGAATCTAGATTCATCACGATATCAAAGATGACAGCATTTTCTTTCCTGCTGGCAGATAATGCCCGCCCGATCTGCTGCTTGTAGATAATCGGGGAGACCGTCGGCCGCAGGAGAATGACCCCGCTGATACCATCTATATGAATTCCTTCATTCAGAGCATCGATACAATAAAGGAGCCGCAGATGTGTGTCATCGTTATCATTCCGGAAGTTGTCAAACGTCCGGTCTGCCCCAGGATCGCTGGAATAGAGAGAATATACGTGCGGATTTTTATCTACCTTCGCAAACCAGTCCAGATGCCGCATCATCTCGTCCATGTGCTCTTTGCCGGAACAGAACACAAGGTACTTTCCCGTCCGGTCAGTCATATGCTTATCGAATATCACATCCAGCCCGTCCGCCATATCCAGAGCACGGCGCAGCTCTTCCAGGTAGCGGTCGCATTCGTCACGAACCAGCTTGCTCCTGCTCTGCCGGATGCGTCTTTCATACTTTTCCAGATCCTGCTTCCAGGAATAGACTGAAAGCACATATTTCGGCGGATTCAGAATGCCTCGGACGATTGCTTCTCCAAGGCTCATCTCGGAAGCCACGTTCCCGTCAAACAGTTCATCCGCCATGTCCCGCTGGTTGTCCAGGTAACGGATACTCGTAGCCGACAGGCCCAGCACAGACACGTCAGGAAATGCCGCCAGCAGCCGCTCCACACCCTGTCCCCAGCACTTTGCGCCGCAGCGGTGAAATTCATCCAGAATGATGTAGTCCGGGCAGATTTTTCTGTTCTCTTCCTCATCCATCAGCATTAATTTTGCGTATGTGCAGAAAGTAATATTCTGCGGCGCTTCGCCGCCAGTCGCCGTCTTCAGGTTTTCCAGCTGCGTTTTGAAGATATATTCCGATGGGGAAAGCCAGAGGATACGCCCTTCCGGGTGATCCGCACAGAGCCGGAATCCGATAAAAGATTTGCCGGTTCCTGTCGGATGGACGATTGCAGCTTTTCCTGTCTGTTCCATCATGGCCACTGCCGCATCATACGCAGACTGGTTATGGTCATACAGTACAACTTCCAAAGTCCATACCTCCCCTTCGAATGTTTTGTTCTGACACCTGCTGTTCCCTCCTTCAAAAAAAGAAGGGGCTTGCATAGCAATGCCCAGAACCATTGTTGATTCCCTTTCGCGCATAGCTTCGCCATCCTGCCCCTGATTCAGCGCAGTTCGAAGTTTCACTATGACATCCGGTACCAGCAGCAGCGGCGAAGCGACATACTGCCAGGAACCTGAATTTGTAATCACACGTCCAGAAAGACCAGTTATTCCGGTTTTTTCATAATTTAAAATCTATACATCCCGACCATTTTGGGCTACAATAGAGAAAAGAGGCTATGCCTGGGCTGAATGGCTCTAATGCTCTTTTTGTAAATGCGGGATATCCCTTAGTACGATAATTAGGGAAATCTATGCGCAAAATTCCCTGATTTCCAGACTTTTCCACTCTCTGGCTCTTATTTTTGACCACGAATCTGACCACTGACGACACCAGATAGGTGTCTATGCAGAACATGAGGGAATGATATCCCGACTGCCTGATTTCCTGCCCACTCAATAAAATAAAAAGTGGTCAGATTTTGACTGCGAATCTGACCACTTGTATTAAATTTTCCTTTTTATCATTGTGTTCGTATGCAAAATTTTCCTTTGCATTACGCAAGTAAAAATCAGGTAATTTCTGTTACATATCTTGACAGACAAAGCAATGTGATGTAGAATTCATGCGTGTCATGGGATTATAAAGAAATTTTTTAAGAAAAAAGACTCCCTTAGTATCGTACTAAAGGATATCCCCAGCTCAATTTCTCAATTTCCTACCCCGAAAAGATATTATTTAGATATGAAAAATCCAATCAGGCGGACGTTGCAAGACACACGTCTGATTGGATTTTATTTCTGAAAATCAATTATTTCAAAATACTCACCGGCAGCTTTGCAGCGCCCTGCACGCGAAAAGACATCCTCCGCATCGGTTACGTCTCTGAAACATACTCTTCCTTCTCACACACAACCTTGCACCTCTTTTTAAAGCAGGCGATGCCATATTTATAAATCGTGCGGAAACCCTCATGCTTCAGTTCACTCGTGTTATTCATCCTCTCAATCTGAGCCATTGCGTCCTCGCATCCTGCAGCAAGCCGGGCGTTCTCTGCATATTTAAACTCGATGATAATGCCAATATCTTCTGCTTCAATTTTCACCATGACATCACTATAGCCGTCACCGGTATCTGCATTCGTTTTCGAATCCCAGCCTTCAATATTTACCAGTATCCCAATCATCTCACCATGATAAAGGATTTCCTTCTTGTCTTTCTGCACAGAGGAATCTCTGACGGTAATAGAATCAAAAAGGTATGATGTAAACATTTTTTCTACTTTCGCGGCGTCTCCCGATTTTAAAGCCTCTCCAAACTCTGTGAGGCGGCTGGTATTTGCTTTGACCACTTTTTGAAACATATCTGTAATCTGATCGGTAAAAATTTCACGTATCTCCCGGTTTGGAATTGCCAGCTGATATTTTTTGCCTTCTGAATTCCCCCGTTGTGTCAAATAGCCTGTCATAAACAAGACACTCCAGATATTTTCTATCTCATCGTACAGATGATTATATGTCAGATCCTCCCGTATCACCTTTTCTACCGTTTCGCCGGCAACCAATGCCTCGATCTCTTTCTTTGTGTTTGCCGTCTTATTCGATTTTTCAACAAAGTGCCGGACTGCATCATTTCCGCTTGTATTTGACCAATATTTCTTCGGATAAGCAGTTGGGTCACCGGTTAATTCATAGCAATAGTTGATAACATCCCAGGGGCAGTAGACATCCACTTTTCCAAAACGATAGCCGTCATACCAATCCCTGGCAGCATCATACTTATCCATCAGGCCATAGTAACCCAGCATTTCTTTCACTTCATAATCTGTAAAGCCAAAATATTCATCAAAACGGACGGTAATGATAGAAAGTATGTTGAGATTATTTAGCCCTGTGAAAATGCTTTCCTTTGCTACACGAAGACAACCTGTCAAAACCGCAAAATACAGACTCTGGTTTGATTTCAACGCAGCATCTAACATTTTTCGGATCAGATCGACCATTTCATCATAATAATTTCGCTCATTTGCTTTTGCCAGCGGCACATCATACTCATCAATCAAAATAATCACTTTTCGTCCATAGTGTTTTTCCAGAAGCTGGGATAAAGTTTGCAGACTGCTGGTGATTGTAGCTTCAGACATAGCAAAAGCGCCTTTTAGCGTTTCATCCACCCTTATCAGCTGCCCATATCTTTTCCTTTCGGTCTCTGTAAGCTTTTCGCTTGCAGCAAGGAAAGGGAATCTTAACGCTTCATTTGCAATAATGGTACAGAGTTCATTTTTTGCAAATTCATAATTGCTTCCATGAACGGTTTTTAAACTAATGGAAATCACGGGAAACTGTCCCATGTATTTTTCGCAGAGCTGTGTCTCTTTGGAAATTTCAAGTCCTTCAAATAATGATTTATCACATCCAATTTCCAGGAATGTTTTCAGCATACTCATATTCAGGGATTTTCCAAAGCGGCGCGGGCGCGTAAAAAGGTTCACCTTTCCCCACGCATTCAGCAAATCGCTGATCATCGCCGTCTTGTCTACATAATAGAAATCTTCTGTTCGGATCTCCGCAAAATCTTCAATTCCTATCGGAAGCTTCTTTTTCATACCATTATCAGCCATGGTCTGCACGCTCCTTCCCTGCATCTAACTCATATTCACCTGAATCTGTATCAACAGCTATATCCAGTTCCATAAGCTTAGCTTTTTTCCTTTCAGCCTCCGCGTTCAATTCTGCAATCCGTCTTTCCTCTACGACCTTCTTACTCGCAACTGCCTTGCTCGTTGACCATCGAAATTTCCCGGCGCAAGCGCCGCAAATATCTTCTGGTCACATTATACATAAATTTGCAGGTAAATCAACACTGTCGCACAATAAAAAGAGCCGATTTCCCGACTCTTTTTCAATCCTTCTATATATTTTATCTGACTCCCCGCAGCATGAACATCGGCCTGGATCCGTAATTCAGCCGCTCGGTCTCATCCCAGACCTTTTCTCCGATCTCTTCGTCCGTATAGATCAGCTTAAACCCGGCGCGGCGGAGCAGTTCGATATCAATTTCGGGCCGCTTGCAGCGGCTGAGGATGAGCCTGCGGGAGATGTCCTCCATCCGGTCGCTCTCTGAATAGGATTCGAAATCCTTTATTTTAGCGTCCTTCACCCGTCTGCGGTCTTCTTCAAAGGAAAGGGCTTTCGCATCGTCAAAGAGATAATTATACCATCCTGCGTCAAAATTCAGTAAAACACCGCCCTTTTTCAAAACGCGGTGCCATTCCCGGTAGGCGTTCTCCGGATATTCCAGGTTCCATGTGAGGTTTCTGGTCACTACCGCGTCAAAGCTCGCATCGTCAAAATCCAGGTTCTGCGCATCCATCTGCAAAAATTCGATCTTCCCCGCAAGATCTCCCGCGTTTTTCTTTGCTTCCTCAAGCATATTCGGCGTATAGTCTACCGCGGTCACCTGATACCCCCGCTTCGTCAGGCCAATCGCAAAAAAGCCCGGTCCTGTTCCGACGTCCAATATCTTTTTCCCTGGGATTCCTTTTAAATACCTCTGCAGCACTTCCATCCAGCTGCGCTCGTTTTCATGCTCCATTTCGAAGCGCACTTCCTCGGAATAGCTTTCCGCACGTTTTGCCCAGTATTCCTCGATCTCCCAGAGCATGGACGGATTTTCTTTTCGCGCTGTCACATTCATAGCATCGCTCCTGTTTCTGCCATCTCACGGCGTCTGCCGTTCAGATTTTCAAAATCTTCATCCGTTTTATTCAGCCCACAGTATATACCCGGCTGAAATTTGCCGCAAGCCCCACCGGGGGATAAAAAAGCGATGAAAAAGCTGCTGCCAGAGTTTTCGCAATTATCTGTCTGTTTTGAAAATTCTGAGTTTTCTGAATTTCTCATTCAATTACTGACTTCTCTTCTGTCAATCCTTTTTCGACAAATCCTGACCATTTTTTTCATTTTATCAGAATCCACAAAACGGATGTTCTCAGAAAAAAATATGTAAACCAACCTGTTTTCCCACCCAAAATTGTGGATAATGTGGATAACTCAGTGTATAAGTCTATTTTCGCGCATTTTTTTATCCACCAGGATGTGAATAAAGCGGGGATAACTTTTCAGTTCCCCCGCTCGCCCTCTCGAATTCTGTCATTTATTTTGTGCAGGTTTACTTTCCTCTTTTCCGCATTTCGCATCACCTGACAATTTGTGACATTAGTTCTATCTGTCTTTTTCATTTATTTTCTGACATTTTAAGCAGACTATTTTTGTCCCGCTTATCACTCCAGAGCCGTGTTTAAATAAGAAACAAACTGATTCCCGGCCGCCTCGAACAATGCCAGACTGTCATTGGGACCGTAATAGTAGGTCTCTTCTTCACCCGGATTGAGCAGAATGAGGTTCCCATAATCGTCATAACCGGTGATGATAACGCTGCCTGTCTCTGTAGCGGCAATGACAGCCTTGCCTTCGCTGACAAAATAGAGTACCTGATCCAGCGTGCAGCCGGTCAGATCAACAACATCCCTTTGCAGACTCTCCTCCAGCACATCCACATCCATAATGCCGGTCTTAATAATATCCGGAATATTGTCCAGGCTGATCGTCACCTCGTCCTCTTTGTTTCCGCGCTCCCAGACGTATTCCTTGGCGTCATTGATAACCACGCCGACCATTTCATCTGCGCGGAGAATCGCCTCCACCGCGGTCGGCCAGGCGCTGTCAAGGCTGCCGCCTGCATATACATAATATAGCTTTTCCTTTTCCGTATTGGACGGTATCTCTACTGTCACGCTGCCGCTCTCCGACACAAATTTTCCGTTGATCACCTGCGGATTCGTGTCTGTAATAGTAGCTCCGACGCGGAGCAGAATCTCTGTCTGTTTCGTGTCGCTCGTCTGTGTCGCAATGCCGTAATCTACATTGTCTTCCGTATCGGTGCTGACAATGGTGTCGGTGGTCGTCTCCACGTATTCTCCGTCCACAATCGTCACGCGGGTAAGCGTCAGCAGACTGTTGGACTGGGTCACTTCCGTCACATAGGCGCCGCTCGGCGTATATTTTTTGATCGTCTCCCCGCCGTCGCCTGTAATGACAAGTGTGTACATCGGAAATACCTCCGAACCCTCATTAGAGCTGTCAATATCCGCAAGCATGGCAATCCCGTAGACCAGATTTTCTTCCATATAGCAGACCGGACGGATGCGCTCGCTGGCGCTGCAGGTGACCTCCCAGGTCTCGCCAGTCTCAAAATCAATCGTACACAGGGTCTGGGAATCGTAGCGCTCGCCCTCAGAGAGCCAGCTGAAATAGCGGTTCGAGTCCGAGCTGACATAGCATCCGGTATTGACGCCGGTAATGAGGCTTTCATACTCGCCGGTCGCCGTATCTATCCGATAGACGACATTTTCCAGCAAAATATAGCACTCCTGCCCATCATCCGTGAGGTAAGCAAGATCATCAATGTCCAGCTTAAGGCTGTCATAAGCCTCCATCGTACGCACAAACAGCAGCTCATCCGATGTCGCAGAGGAAGCCTCGTAATGGTAAATCGCGATGCCGTTTTCCCCCTCATGATCGCCGCGGTTCATATACCCTGAAACGACATACCAGACGTCGCCGCTGCTATCCACGCTCAATATTTTGATGTTATTCTGATCATAAAAATCGCGGTAATCGACGTCCTCCTCTTCCGGGAATCCAAATACGCGCGTCAGCTTTCCGCCGTTAATCACATACGTCCACAGCTCGTTTTCCTGCACAAATGCCACTACCGTTTTTTCCTCATCAAACACATATTCCACATCATTGTCCGTAATGCCAAGGTTGATGCCGCCGGACTCCAGAACCGTGCTGTCTGTATTAAAAATCTGATCCGTCGTCCTCGTAAAATCCAGCAGGTACACGCGCGTATCCGTATAGCGCAGGCGGTAAAACTCACGGACATTATACGTGATCGTCACACCATCATCGTCCACAGCGGAAATGCGGTAATTCAGCACAAAGGAAGCCGTCGTGCCGTTGATATCCACCAGGCTCGGCGTCGGCTTGTAGGCGATCTGCGGGTTAAGAGACCCCCACATCAACTGATCCACTGTATCATGAATATCCATCGACGCAAGGGTCTGGCTCGTTCCCGTCGTATCGTCCGGCTCCACCACAACGCCCAGGGAATCCTGGTCAGTCTTATTGACACATTTCGCGTAAAATCCGGACACAAAATCCAGATATTCGTCCAGATGCAGCCCGTCCTCCAGAAGCAGTCTGGTGTAGAAATAAATCTCCCGCCCTCCGGCCAGAACCTGTATTTTGAGAATATATTCCTGATTCAGAAGCATCTGATTCTGGATCGTCAGCGTCGCTTCCAGACAGCCATCGTCGTCTGTTGTCAGGTTCAGTACGCTCGTATTCTCCAGCGACTCACTCCCATCCAGTGTCAGCACCTCATAAGAAAGGCTCTCCACATTCGAATCAAACGGATCAATCAGAATATCAAGCTCGTGGCTTGCGTCAAGAACCGTCACCGTATCCCGAATATAATTCACATCCATCTCATAAGCATACCCATGCAGACAATTATAGCTGACCCCGTCATTTCGCATATAGACCAGCGGGAAGGTCGCGCTGTCCATCGCTTCAGATGTGTTCGGCGTCGTCTGGTTCAGCAGCCGTGCAAAGACATAGATAGCCGCGACAAACACCAGCAGCAGGACCAGAACGTGAATGATCAGGTTTCGTATTGTCTTCAGTATATTTTGCATAAATAGCTCTCCTGTTATTCTCCCGGTATTACAGTTTCAGGCGCAACTGTTTCGTGCCCTCACAGTCACTTTTATTCTTCATTAGTATACTATCCGAAAGCAAATTGAACAAGTCCTTTTTGGTTCCTCAGAGCTTTCCAAACGCCTTAGCATTGACTCCGGCAGAAACGGTACCGTTCCCGCCTGCGGTGCATCTCCTGCAGCAGCATGACCCGAATCAGATCACTATACGGCACGCACACGTCGTCCGTCTGTGCGGCAGTCTCTGCGATTTTTTTCTGCACAGTATAGACAGTCGTAAAATCCGGATACTCATCAAACATAGCGCTCCCTTCGTACTCCATCCGATCGCATTCCTCTTCAATATAAGGAAGCAATTCCTTCGCTGCATTCGGATACATCGACTGCAGCATCCGGAAATCCTTCTCCGTCTGCATCTCATCCGTTGGATTAGAAAAATCAACCGGTATTATTGATGAAAATTCCAGCCGTTCCGACCGATTCCCTTCTGTTTTCTTTTTGGCGGGTTCTTTTCCTCTGGCTTTCATTTCTTCCAATTCCTCTCTTCCAGGTTCCTTTCTTTCGGATTCTTTCTCTTCGGGTTTCCTCTCTTCGGATTTTCTCTCTTCGGATTCTTTTTCATCGGATTTCTTCTCTTCGGGTTTCCTCTCTTTGATTATCCTCTCTTCGGGTTTCTTTCCCTCAATCTCCTCTGCGCACAAAAAAGGCTCCCGATACAAAGACGGGTGTTTTTCGTTCAGTCCTTTGAACGAGTTTCTTCTATTATTAATATAGCCCATATATGCCCCTGATTTCTTTTTTCCTTATCATATGCGCGGAAGTCTGCCAAAGTACCGGTTACAGGTCACACTCTAACCAAATTTACCTTATTTTTACCTCTACAGGTGTGACCTGTCACGGCATCCGGCCAATTAATATCGCTACGCGATGGGCCGGATGCTTGCTGCCACTACGTTTTCAACCCTGACCACGCAGCAGGTGCGAAGTATTGTCCTGAATAATTACAACCATTCTTCGTACAAATCCTTCTGTACAAAACCGGTCAGCTGCGGTATACTTTCACCGACCGCTGAAATTCCGGATAAAAGTAACAGTAAAAGCGAAATACACCCTTGAAAATCGTTCTGTGCAACCTGACGCGAATGCAGGTTCACCGTGAATAATCACAGAGAGGCAGACAATCATGGCAAAACAAAAAGAAATCAAGACAAACGCCATGCGCATTCTTGACCGCATGAAGATTCCATACACATTCCAGACCTACGAATGCGCTGAATTTATCGACGGCCAGCACGCCGCCGACCTGCTTGGCCTGCCGCATGAGATCGTTTTTAAAACACTCGTCACCGTCAGCCCCGAGCGTGCGTATTACGTGTTCGCACTCCCGATCGACGCGGAGCTTGACCTGAAAAAAGCTGCCAAAGCCGCAGGGTGCAAGTCTCTGGCGATGATTCACGTAAAGGACATCCAGAGCGTCACCGGCTACATCCGCGGCGGCTGCACCGCAATCGGCATGAAAAAGAATTATCCGGTTTTTATGGATGAATCCGCGCTTCTCCATGAGAAAATTGCCGTCAGCGGCGGGAAAATCGGCCTGCAGCTCACGCTGACACCCCAGGACTACGAAAAGGCATGCCAGGCGGTATTCTGCGATCTGACACGGGAGTGATATTCTTTCTTCCTGCCTGCAAAGTGTGGCGCGTTGCGCAGGTATAACCTGTAATAAAAACCGGACATTTTTTCAATTGAGGGATTGCTTTTTTCATGAAATCATGTTATTTTAAAGCGACATGAGGGAGTAGTTGGCACCCCTTTGGAGCGTGTTGCAAGTCAACATACTGATCCTTTCCTGTCATATCGAAAAGGATCTGGCTTGTATGAAATAACGAGACTCATGTATGGTACTATGTGGCTGCCATACATGAGTTTTTTTATGGGCAGCTCACCACAAAGGAGGAACATTATGTTATTATTTCTGCAAATTCTTTTCACCATGTTTATCGCCGAGATGGGCGATAAGACACAGCTTCTGATGATCGCCATGACCTCCCGCTATAAGCTTCGGGATATCATCATTGGCTCCGGCGCCTCGATTCTGGCGCTGAACGCGATTGCAGTCGGTTTGGGCGCGCTGATCAGTCAGTTTATCCCTACCTGGCTGATCAAGATCGTCGCCGCCCTCGCATTCTTTTATTTCGCATGGACGACACTATGTAAGGTGGAAGACGGCGAAGAAGAAAACGTAAAGGAATCCAAATTCCCGCCGGTTCTGACCGTCTTCGGCACCTTTTTTATCGCGGAGCTGGGAGACAAGACACAGCTGACCGCCATCACCTTCGCTGCGAATGAGGGAGTAAACAATGCCCTCTTGGTCTGGCTGGCCTGCTCCATCGGCCTGTTCGCCGCGGATCTGATCGGTATGCTGGTCGGCCATCTGATCGAAAGCAAGATGTCGGCCGGTTTCCTGGATAAGCTTGCGTTCGTGATCTTTGCGGTCTTCGGATTTACCACCATGAAAGATGGCGTCTGTCTTCTGACGGCCGGATGGATATCCTGGGCCGTCGCCGGATGCGTGGCCGTGCTGTTCGCGGTGCTTTGCGTCTGTACATGGAAAAAACATCAGAAGGTCTGTCAGGGCTGAGAAACTTTTCTACTCGTGGATCCATCTCAGATATTCCTGAATCGTTTTCTCATACCCATTCTCAGACGGCTCGTAAAACTTCCGTTCTTTGAGAGAATCTGGCAGATACTGCTGTCTTGAAAAATGCTTCGGACAGTCATGCGCGTACTCATATCCGATTCCGTGTCCGAGCTTCGCTGCCCCCTTATAATGCGAGTCCTGCAAATGAGGTGGAACGACCGCCGGCGTCTGTTTTACCGCCTCCAAAGCGCCAAAGATCGCGTTTGTCGCGGAATTGCTCTTGGGCGCACAGGCAATGTAAATCGCCGCCTGTGCCAGAATCAGCTGCGCCTCCGGCATCCCGACCCGCTCTACCGCCTGGGATGCGGCAACCGCCACCTGCAAAGCCTGCGGATCGGCGTTTCCGACATCCTCCGACGCGCAGATCATGATCCGCCGCGCGATGAATGTCACGCTCTCCCCCGCATAAAGCATCCGCGCCAGATAATAAACCGCCGCGTCCGGATCGGAACCGCGCATACTTTTGATAAAGGCAGAAATCACGTCATAATGCACATCCCCATCCTTGTCATAGCGAACCACCCGCTTCTGAATACATTCCGAAGCGACTTCCAGCGTGATATGGATTTTCCCATCCGCGGCCGGCGAAGTTGTAAGCACTCCCAGTTCCACCGCATTAAGCGCCCGCCTGGCGTCCCCATCGGCGATATCCGCCAGGAACTCCTCTGCATCCGCGTCGATTTCGGCATTGTACGCCCCCATGCCGCGCTCTTCATCATAGACCGCGCGGTGTATCAGGGCGCGGATGTCGTCTTTTTCCAACGGCTTCAGTTCAAAAATCACCGAGCGGGAAAGGAGCGCGCCATTGACCTCAAAATAAGGATTCTCCGTCGTCGCCCCAATCAGAATCAGCGTCCCGTCTTCTACAAACGGAAGCAGATAATCCTGCTGACCCTTGTTAAACCGATGAATCTCATCCACAAAGAGAATCGTCCGTTTCCCGTACATGCCAAGGTAATCCTTCGCCTTCTTCACGACCTCTTCCATGTCCTTTTTCCCGGCCACGGTCGCGTTGATCTGCGTAAATTCCGCCTGCGTCGTGTTTGCAATCACCTTCGCAATCGTCGTCTTGCCTGTTCCCGGCGGCCCATAAAGAATCAGGGAACTCAGCTTGTCCGCCTGTATCGCGCGGTACAGCATCTTGTCCTTCCCTATAATATGCTGCTGGCCGACGATCTCGTCCAGCGTCCGCGGACGAATCCGCGATGCCAGCGGAGCGTCTTCCTGCATTGTTTTTGTTCTTGCGTATTCAAATAGATCCATGTCTTTCTTCTTTCTATTTCAATTCAGTCACTACTCCCATGAAAGCTTCAGCTTCCGGCCATTCGCCGCACAATCCGAGAGATACAAATTAATCAATGTCTGATAAGGGATACCGGATGCCTCTGATTGTCCTTTGAAATATTTTATTGTACTTTCGTCTATATTAATCGTAATCTGCCGTTTTAAACGATTCGAATAAGGATTCTTCCGTGGATTTAATTTTTCAATATCATATTCGTCTTTCATATGACTACCTCCCATTCCACTTTAAATATATCTGTTTCTCTTTTGCAGTTGCTTTTCTTGCAGAAATAATTCGTATCACATCATTTTTCCGATAACAATGGCTGACGATACAAGTCTTCTCCCTTTCATCATTCCCAATGATCAGGAAACGTTCCTCATCTTTGGAATGCTCTGGATCATCAAACAAAATCGCCGCGTCATCGTAAAAAATTTCCCGCGCATTTTCAAAGGATATTCCATGTTTTTTTATATTAATCTGGTTTTTGTTTTCATCCCATTCGAATTTTATCATTTCTACACCTATATTATAATTATATTACAATTATACGTCAATCTCAAAAATTATATATGATTCTACCAAAAGACTTCCAATAACTCACTCCAAAATCAATTCATCCACCGTCACAAACGTATACCCCTGCTCTGTCAGCGCGTCCACAATCAAAAGCGCTGCGTCTACTGAGGATTCATAGTAATCATGCAATAAAATAATGTCGTCCGGCTCGACTGCTTCGAGTACCCGCCGCACAACATCACTCACATTACACGTCGTCCAGTCCAGCGGATCCACATCCCAAAGCACCGGAATCATCTCAAAGGAACACTCCAGATCCTTTCGCCACGAGCCGAACGGCGGACGCACGTATTCTGTATCCTTTCCGGTAATTTCTTTTACCAGGGCGCTGGTCTTCTCTACCTGCTCACAGGCCTCTTCCACACTCAGATCTGTGATTTTTACGTGATCATAGGTATGGTTTCCGATCAAGTGCCCCTCCTGGTTCATCCTGGCAATGATTTCCTCATTGCCAGGAATATTTTCACCGATCACAAAAAACGTCGCCTGTATGCCGCGCTCGGCCAGGCCATCCAGCAGCTTCACCGTATAGACCGGGTGCGGGCCATCGTCAAACGTCAGCGCCACGCGTTTGTTTTCGTCCCATACCGATTCCGTTTCCCGACCCGTTTCTGTTTCCCATGCTGCCTCTGTTTCTGTCTCTGGCGTCGCGTCCACTGCCACTATAACATCCGCAATTTCAGGAGCTTTCTCCGCCGCATCCTTCCGCGGCAGACTCCTGTATATACAAATCAGCAAGACAACCGCTGTCATGCAGGAAAAAACAATCATCGGAAAATTCTTTTTCATCCTGTCCCGCCCTGTTTTCCGTCTTTTCACTATATGAAGTGATTCCCGGAAAAATACAGGTGCGGGACATTCCCATTTCGCTATTCTATCTATACCCCGTCATGTACATTTCATTCTGATCCGCTGAATATACCGATGCATCTGAAGCGGCATAGATTTTACAGGGTATACCGTTTTATTTTTTCAGCAGCACCTTCCGGAAGTTCTTCTTTCCGCGCTTCAGCACCAGGCCATCCGCAAATTTTTCTCCGGCCACCACGGCTTTGACGTCCGTCACCTTCTCGCCGTCCACTATCACGCCGCCCTGCTCGATCGCACGGCGTCCTTCGGAGCGGGAAGGTACCAGCCCGGCTTTCAGGAGCAGAGAAATCAGCTCAATCGCGCCATTTTCATCCAGATCCGCTTCCGTAATCTCAGCTGTCGGCATATCCGCGGCATTTCCTTCCCCGGCGAACAGCGCGCGTGCTCCTTCCTGTGCCTTCTTCGCTTCCTCCTCGCCGTGAACCAGAGCCGTCAGCTCGTATGCCAGAATTTCCTTCGCCGTATTGAGCTGGCTGCCTTCCCATTTGTCCATCTCATTGATCTGCTCCAGCGGCAGGAAGGTCAGCATCCGCAGGCATTTCAACACGTCCGCGTCCGCGACATTTCTCCAGTACTGATAGAAATCAAACGGAGAGGTCTTATTCGGATCCAGCCATACCGCGCCGCTCTGCGTCTTGCCCATCTTCTTCCCTTCGGAGTTCAAAAGAAGCGTAATCGTCATCGCGTAAGCATCCTTGCCAAGCTTGCGGCGAATCAGCTCCGTACCGCCCAGCATATTGCTCCACTGGTCGTCGCCGCCGAACTGCATATTGCAGCCGTAGTTCTGGAAGAGCATATAGAAATCATAGCTCTGCATAATCATGTAGTTAAATTCCAGGAAGCTTAAGCCCCGCTCCATGCGCTGCTTATAGCATTCCGCAGTCAGCATCCGGTTCACGGAAAAATGCGCGCCCACCTCACGCAGCAGCTCCACGTAATTCAGCTTCATCAGCCAGTCCGCATTGTTCACCATCAGCGCCTTATCATCCGAAAAGTCAATAAAACGGCTCATCTGTACCTTAAAGCAGTCGATATTGTGCTGAATCGTCTCCGGCGTCATCATCTGGCGCATATCTGTCCGCCCGGACGGGTCTCCGATCATTCCCGTGCCGCCGCCTAGCAGCGCGATCGGCTTATTTCCCGCCATCTGCAGCCGCTTCATCAGGCACAGCGCCATAAAATGGCCGACATGCAGGCTGTCCGCCGTCGGGTCAAACCCGATATAAAACGTCGCCTTCCCATTGTTTACCAGATCGCGGATCTTATCCTCATCCGTCACCTGCGCGATCAGGCCTCTTGCCACCAGTTCGTCATAAATCTGCATTGGTTTTTCCTCTCTTTCATTTTGCTTTGGTTCCGGCTTATCCGGATCAGGGAGAAGGCAAAAAAGAAAAGCCCCCATCCCTATAATCAATCTTATAAGGACGAGAGCTGTAAGTCCCGTGTTACCACCTTATTTCACAGACAGCTCACACTGTCCGCCTCACTGAGTACAGGAAAATCCATCATTCCTCTATACTCTGACACCAGATAACGGATGTCACTCCGCCGCAGCCTACCAGGAATCCCGCTAACAGTTCCATATCTTCTCTGGTCATGAGTATTCTGTATATTCCAGAACCAGACATTCCTGCAAATTCCGTTCGGTGCGGAGCTCCGGGATGTATTCAAAAACAGCTTCCGCGTGCACCTCTCATCATCGGGTCTCACAGCAGCATCCGAAAGCAAAAGTCCTCTCTCCTGCTTCAGAAGCCATGTACTCTGCCCCTGCCGGTAACTTTCTGTACCTTCCGCTGTTCTTTACTTGTTCCCTTCCTCGCTTTTGTGAAAGTATAGCCATTTCCCACTGTTTTGTCAAGGACGAATTTGGTGATTGCCGCTTCGGCTATGGCGCTATGGACGAATATAGTGATTGCCGCTTCGGCTATTATATGCCCTGAAAGGCGATCTGCGCGTCCTGAAGGCAGGCGTCAGACTTAACGTGAATCAGAGCTCGATTCCAACAGAAAGCGAATCGCATTTTTATGAATGATCCCATCCCTCGAAAAATCCATTTTGTCGAAAGAAATGACATACTTAGGATAATTATCGGGGATCTCACGAAACGCCTGAAATTCCCGGTCAATCACCTTTTGATCATAAAGATAATAGGCTACCTGATAATATTCCTTTTGCTGCCCCTGCACAGCAACAAAATCAATCTCATCCTTTCTGGTCTTTCCCACATAGACATCGTATCCGCGCACCAAAAGCTCATTGTAAATCACATTTTCCAGCATAGCACCCATTTCCAGCTTAAAACCAGAATTACGAATTCTCCCAAGTCCCATATCTGTCAGATAATATTTATCCATTTTTGTCAGAATCCGCTTTCCGCGAATATCATAACGGCTGGCACGCTCCATGATCATGGATGAAGTAATGTGTTCCAGGTAATTATAAATCGTCTCTTTTGATACCTTTCGATTTTCACTCAGAAAATAATCTGTCACAGCCTGGACAGAGAAAGTCTTTGATGGATTACATACAAGATATTCGACCAGCTGGTTAAATAAATCAATGTCCTTAATCCCACTGCGCTGCACAATGTCACGCAGAACAATCGTATCAAACAGGTCTCGCAAAAATGTCTTGGTCTGTTCTTCGTTCTCCATCTGAAAACGCTGCGGCATCCCGCCCCAGTTCATATAATCCAGTAAAACCTCATCTGTGACAGATTCCCGGCCCAGTTCTCTGATTTCACAAACCTCGGAGAAAGAAAAAGGATACATACGAAAGCTCACGGTTCTGCCGGAGAGGTAAGTCGCCAGCTCCCCGGACAACAGTTTCCCATTCGACCCGGTTATAAAAATACTCGTGTTAAATTTCATTCGAATCGAATTCACTACGCGCTCAAATTCCGGTACTGTCTGTATTTCGTCAAAAAAAAGATAATATTTTTTCCCTGTAACAATCTTCCCTTTTACATATTCATGCAAATCTTTGCCCGAACGGATAAAGGAATAATCATAATCCTCAAAATTCAAATACAGAATCTGTTCTTCCGAAATTCCCTGCTCCCGCAACTCTTCCATAATCTGCGCCAGCAGAACCGACTTTCCGCATCTGCGAATCCCCGTAATCACCTTTATAAGATCCAAATGATAAAAATTCCGGATCCGTGAAAGATAATATTCCCTTTTGATCATTTTCCTGTCCCCTTACTTTCCTGTCACGGATCTATCACTTTATACGCAGAGTTTTTTCTATATACAGAAGCCGTCTCATTACAGAATGAGGCTAACTGCGTAATATCATTGCTTATCGTATCCCATACTCTGTCAATGTCTACAGCTCCGTAATTGTGCGCAAATATATTTCGCATTCCCTTTATAGCCGGCCAATAAATCTGTTCTCTGGTCTTCTCTTTAAATTCATCAGACAAATGACCTGTAAGCTCCCCTATCTGTAAAAGGCTCATACAAATCGAATTGCGAAAATCCCGATCACTCTCAAAAATTGTTTTATCATTTCCAAAACGTTCTACAGTATTTTGAATATCTGAGCAGTAATTCCTAATATGCTCCAAAATATCAATATCCACATTTTTCATAAATGAGCTTCTCATCCTCTCTGATATTAGAGACAAACTTTCTGGTTCTGTCTGCATTTGCCCGGTGTTCAAGCGCTTCTGTTGTCACCAGATCTATCGGCTTTTTCAGAGCGTTACTCAATTCATCATAGAGCCTGCCAAGCGCAAACATTCCTTTGAATTGTCCTCCCTCAATCCGAATATCAATATCGCTGTCCGGAGAAGCCTCCCCTCTGGCATAAGAACCAAACAGCCACGCGCGATTAATCCCAAAGGCAAGAAAAACAGGTGCTGTAATATCCTTTATTTCCTGTTCTGCATAAATTTTTTCCAAAATGTATCACATCCTTTCTCACACTTTTTCATACCTTTCGCACAGATGACGTTTTCATTATGGGCAAATCCAGGGACTGGCTCTCCCACTCCCTCCCACTGAAGCAACAGGTGCAGAACTAGAGTAGCATATCTTTTCCGGTTTCGCAACGGCAAATTCTCGTGATTCCTGCTATGACTCCAGATTAGAGTCTTTCCATTTTTCCAAGCGTTGTTCCCTTCCCCTTTTTAAATAATTCTTAAATTCTAAAGCAAGCTTAAACCATTTGCTTCATGTACAAATCCCTTGCCGTCTCTTCCATCAGCCGCTCATAATTCGGAACATCTGTCTCATTGCCAAGAAAACACAGTACAAAAACATCCTCTTTTGAAGTTTTTTCATCCTCAAGTCTACGTGTCGATTTCCTCCATGCGTTTTTGCATTGTTTATTTTCATTCTGCCGCTCTTCGTAAGAATCCCGCGATTCAATCACCGCCACATCATGAGTCGTGCCATCGTCCTCACCGGTCTTGTGCGCGATCACCGGCGCGTCCGGGAACGTATGCAGATAAAAGGGAATTTTCCCATTCAGTCTCTGGTGCGTAAGGATCTGATACATCTCGGCGGAGGCCTCCGGCGAAATCAGTTCACCTCTGTAAACCGCCTCCAGAAACCATGCCGCGTCCGCCGCCGTCACATAGTTTTCAATCCCCTGCGCCGCGCGCCCGGAATCAAACATTTTCCTGGCAAAAACCGTTTTCTCCAGTCCAAGTGTCTCCCGGAGGAAATGAGCCAGCCGCTCCTCTCCCACCAGATCAAACAAAACGTTTGCCGCTGTATTATCACTGACAATGATCATCAGCTCGACCAGATCCCGGATGCAAACCGCCGGTTCCTCCTGTAAATACGTCAGCACCCCGCAGGATGGCACACAATCCTCACGCCGAACCACGATCCGATCCTCCGGGGCAAAATCCCCATCCTTAAAGCCCTGAAAAACAGCGGCCATCAGGAACATTTTTATCACGCTTGCCGCGATATGCGGCTCTTCGGGACAATAGGAAAACGTCTCCCCATCGGACAGATTTTTGTAAACAACGCTGACATTACCCGGCAGCGCGTCCAGGCGGCGGCGCAGATTCTCCCAATATGCTTCCACAATTCCAGTGTTTTCTTTCAAGGCATCGCAATTCACTCCATCTGTGCCCGGCGTTCTTTTCTTCGTCATCCCCGCATCTGTATATCCCGCAAACACACTCCCGCAAGCCGTAATTCCATGCGCCAGATCATCCCGATAGTCCTCATCCGCAGGATTCAGGCTGTTGATCGTGACATACGGCGTCGCCTTATATGCGGTCGAATGGATATAGCGATCCTCTCCCAGATACATTGCCACATGCCCCGGAAAAAAGATCAGATCGCCCGGCTTCAGCTGTTTACGCGGAATTTCTTTCACTGGATATCCTTCCACGATCTTCGCGTCACGGTAAATCAGGACTCCATTCTCCAGATAGCTCATGAAAACAAGCCCGGAACAATCCAGCCCCAGAGAGGACTTCCCGCCCCAGCGATACTGCACGCCCAGATACGCGCGGGCGCTCTTTACAAGGTTCGCACGAAAAGATACCTCCTCCGGGATATTCGAAAGAAAGTGTTCCCGAAAGAAATCTGCCCCGGCTTCGTTTCCCGTATCTTCAGCAACCTCTTTGGCAGATAAGTTCTTCGAAGCAATCCCTTCCGGATCCATTGCTTCCAAACCATCCGTTCCATGCGCAGACGCATCACCTTCCAGCCACAGAAAATACGCATCGTCATCCTTGCGCTCCCTCAGATAATTCTCATGTACATCCCCCACTCGGCCTGCTGCCGTGCGGATCAGACACCAGCCATCCGTATTTTCGCTGTTCGTCAGGCGTTCCGACTTTACGTTCGCGCTTTCCGCGTTCACAGAGCTTTCCGACTGTGCGGTTGTTTCTTCCACATCCATAACGCTTTCCGACTGTGCATCCACAGTTCCCAGCGTCACCCCGCCCTTTGTGCCTGCTTTGTTCTCTTCACCAAAGATTCTCTCCACAATCGCGTTCTTCAATAGCCGCTCCAGCGGCAGCCCCTGCACCTTCGGCCGATCAAGCAGATCCGCAACCGGAACGCCAATCCGGAAAAAACGCGTCCGATCCTGTCTGCGAATCAGCTCCAGCCGACTAATCGGCGACAGCTGTGTCACAGCGACATAACCGGAATATCCATAATGCGTTTCGATTCTGATCCATCCGTTTTCCTCTGTCTCCGGAAACACCCGGACCGCCCAGCCGGAAAAAATCTCGTCTTCAATCCCGCTGTCATTTTCGCCCGGCAGACAGGGATTAGCGCCGTCCGCCTGTTCCGCGGCTTCCGTCCCCGGTTTGCCCCGCAGGAAACAATTTTCATCTATTACAATTCTAAAATTACTTTCCATAAAACCTGTCCTCTCAACAAAATAACTTTCTCCGCCTGATACCGTTTCGACAACGCCGTTTTTCTTACCGTTGTCTCGCCTGCCCCTATCTCTGCTCTTCAACACCGATCATTCTTCACATACATGCTATTTTGATACCACAAATACAAGGTTTCTCGCGTTCTTCTTTACTATGCCCGCGCCACACACGCAAATTCCACCGGCACCCGCGTAATTCCAATTCCACTCGCTTCGTTCAGCAAAATCTTCGGTCCGCGGTAAACCGGCCCGCCTTCGTATGGGTCTTCTGCGCACAGCGACGGACCATCCAGATCTGCCATCGTGATACAATTCCTCGCCGCCGCCAGATGTACGCCCGCACTCACAGAAACCTTGCTCTCCAGCATACAGCCAACCATGCACTTTACCTGATACCGATCCGCGAGGTCACAGATCCGCAGAGCCTGGTGAATGCCGCCGGTTTTCATCAGCTTTATGTTAATCAAATCCGCTGCGTGTTCTTCGATGATCCGCTGGGCGTCTTCATAAGAAAACACACTTTCATCAGCCAGAATCGGCGTATCCACAGCTTTCGTCACGCTCTGCAGCCCATGGAAATCATGGTAGGAAACCGGCTGTTCTACCAGTTCAATGCCCAGTCCCGCGTCTTCCATCGCCCGAATAGTCGCGATCGCTTCTTCCTTCGTCCAACCCTGATTCGCGTCAACCCGCAAGGTAACATCTGGCCCGACTGCCTGCCGGATCGCGCGCACGCGCTCCACATCCTTCTCGCCACCTTTGCCAACCTTTACCTTTAAAATGCCAAAGCCATCCGCCACTGCCCGCAGGCTGTCGCTCACCATTTTTTCCGTCTCATCCACGCTGATTGTAATATCTGTCTCCAGCTCCCCTTCTTTATTCGCACTGATACAAGTATCTTTCAGGTTTTCCACCGCATCCTCTACCAGCACCCGATACAGCGGCTTTCCAAGCATCTTTGCATACAGATCATACAAAGCAATATCCACTGCCGCCTTCGCGGAAGTATTTTTAGCAATGGCTTTCTCCATTCTCCTCATTATTTCATCCAGATCTAAGAGCTCCATCCCCACAACCGCCGGCGCCAGATAGCCGCGGATTGCCGCCTCGATAGACTCCTTCGTATCTCCGGTAATCACCGCGGTAGGCGGCGCCTCCCCGAAGCCAACACTGCCGTCGTCCGCCGTTATTTTCACAATCAAATCATTGATACTGTCCACCGTCCGAAGCGCCGTCCGGAATGGCGTCACCAGTGGTATGCGGATCGTTCCGAGCGCTATCTCCTGAATTTTCATAATCTCCCCGCCTTTCTTTTCGCTCATTCTTTCTCATTTAAAACTGCCTTTTCCATATCTCACTATCTGCCTCGTAACTATGAAGATACGAAACAGAGTTACGAATCATTGCCTATTTTTTACAGCATCATTTGCTTAATTCTTTGTGCAATATCATTTTCCAGCGTAATCACAGCACTCCCGGCAATTTCTTGGGTAATTTCTTGGGTAATTTCTTGGGTAATTTTCACTTGCTAATCTGATTGTCCCGCATAAATTCCCGGATAGAGTCCGCAAATTCTTCCCCATACTGCTCGTACTTGCGGGTACCCACACCATTAATGGAGAGCATTTCCTGTTCCGTCTGCGGCAGATAGGTACTCATCTCCCGGAGCGTCTTATCTGAGAAAATAATATACGGCGGGACATGCGCTTCCTGCGCCATCTGATAGCGTTTCTTCCGCAGCAGTTCAAACAGCTGCGGATATTTTACCTCTGCGGCTTCTTTCCTCTTCTCCGGCTTATCCTTCTTTGGTTCTTTTTCTCTCTCCTTCGGAAGCTTTAATACAATCCGGTACTCCTCTGCGTCGTTCCCGTTCCGTCCCGCATCCTTTTGTTTTGCCGCATTCCGGTCTGCCATGGCTGTTTCGTTTTGCTCCGACGCGTTTCGCTCTGTCATAGTCAATCCGTTTTGCTCCGACGGAATTCGCCCTGTCATAACCCCCTCATTTTGCTCTGCCGCATTTCGCCCTGCCATGGCCGAACTTGCCTCATCTTGCACCTGAATCAAAGCCAAAAACTGTCTGCCCCGATCCGTGAGCTTCAAAACCGGATAATCCCCCGGCGTAAGAGAAAGATAGTCCTTCACGAGCAGATCATTCAGTATCTGCCGAATCCTCACAACCGTCCGCTCTTTGAGCTTTCCAAAACCAGGATTTCGATCCAGTCCAAACCGCCGTACCTTATCGTTCACTGTCCCATGCGCTGTATCCGTAATTGCCTGAATTCCATAACGTTCGCGGCTGGAGCGCACCAGTTCAAGAAGCACGGACGCTTCCTCCGTGACGTCCACATCCTGAAATTCCGTAAGACAGTTTTTACAGTTCCCGCAATAATTACCGCCGTACTCTCCAAAATACCGCAATATGTAATCCCGCAGGCACTCGTTTGTGTAACAGTAAAACGTCATTTTCCGCAGCCGCTCATAGTTCCGCTCGCGCACAAGCTCCAGCTCCTCCCGCTCCATCTCCGGGTTTTCCTGCTGCTGAATCAGGAACTCACTGATTTTTACATCCTTCGCTGCGTAATAGAGAATGCACTCCGCCGGTTCACCATCCCGCCCGGCGCGCCCCGCCTCCTGATAATAGCTCTCCACATCCTTTGGCATATTATAGTGGAGCACATAGCGCACATTCGACTTGTCAATGCCCATCCCAAACGCATTTGTCGCTACCATAATCGGACTCCGGTCGTAAATAAAATCCTCCTGGTTCTGCTTCCGCTCAGGCTCCGAAAGCCCCGCATGATAACGGGTCGCAGGATAACCGTTTTCCTCAAGCTCTTCGTAAAGCTCATCCACGGTCTTTCTCGTGTTGCAGTAAATAATGCCGCTTTTTCCCTTATTTCCCATCAGATACTGAAACAGCTCCTGCTTTTTATCCTTCGGCTTTTCTACAGAAAAATACAGATTTTTCCGGTCATAGCCGGTAACCGTGACAAGCGGCTGATTTAAACCCAGTATACACTGAATGTCTTCCTTTACCGCCCTGGTCGCCGTAGCCGTAAAGGCACTGAGTACCGGACGGATCGGCAGCGCATCTACAAAATCCACGATTTTCAGATAGCTTGGCCGGAAGTCCTGCCCCCACTGCGAAATACAATGCGCCTCATCCACCGCCACCATGGAAACCTCCACTGCCCCCGCCAGGGACAAAAAAGCCTCCGTCATCAGCCGCTCCGGAGCCACATAAATAATCTTATACCGACCCTCTCTGGCAAATTCCAGAGCTTTTCTGCACTGGTTTTCCGAAAGGGAGCTGTTGATAAAAGCCGCATGCACCCCCGCCGCATTTAATGCGCTCACCTGATCCTTCATAAGAGAAATCAGAGGCGACACCACAACTGTGATACCCGAAAGCAGCAGTGCCGGTATCTGAAAGCAGAGCGATTTGCCCGCGCCGGTTGGCATGATTCCCAGCACATCCCGCCCGGAAACGATCGCGTCCACCAGCTCCTCCTGCCCTTCACGGAAGGAGGAATAACCAAACGTTTCTTTTAAAACACTATACTTATCCATTTTTCTCTTTCCTGACCCGAAAAAACCGCAGTCAAAAATTTGCCATCTTTGTCAAGAATCGTTCATAAGCGGCCGAACCCCGTCTTCGCTTTGCGGGCGCCGCTGTTTTTCATCATATCATCTCTCCCGTTCATCCGCAATCAAATTATGATTTGACTTCTTAATTTTCACGGGAGTAAAACACCTTGCACTGTTTCCACACAGATATCCATGCAGGCACGGCTGCCTGGCCTGTTGTTCCGCGGAAATAAATCTACCCACATCTCATCAAAATGTGCTACAATTATTTCCGTGGCGCAGCCATCACCGCCATGATTCCGCTATTCGCCAAATTGCACGCGGCAGGCAAACGCCACAAAGCGGTATCTGTCAGATGTTATTTGCATTTGCACGATAAATATTTTCAGAAAGGGCATTATGGGCGCTGTTTTATTATCTCCAATCTATCTTTTGCTTCACCTGTACCTCGCCATTCGAATCCTGTCCTGGTTCTCCGCCATCGGCGGGCCAATGGGCAGTACGGGATTCGCGATTGTATTTACCATACTGTTTACTCTGGTCACGATAAGCCCGCTTTTGGGCGCTTTCACGCGCGGAAGCTTCAAACGCGCTGCGAAGCAGCTTAGCAATTACTGGCTTGGTGTCCTGCTGTATCTGTCTCTGTTTCTCCTGCTCTCCGACCTCATCCGGATTCTGTTCTGTCTTGCCACACAACAGCCGCTATTCTTGTTCGCATGGAGCAGTGAATCAGCAGACACCGTTTCACGCACCGCAGCTGTGGTCGGCGATGCGGCCGTATTTGCTGCTGCCGCGTTCCTTTCCATATATGGGATCCTGCACGCCCGGCAGGTGAAAAAGGTGACCTATTCTGTAAAGGTTCCTAAAAGCGGTGCGTTCTCTGTCTCTAAAAACGAAACCGCGGAAACAATGTCTATGCAGAACCCTGGGGCAAATACGGTTTGTGTTTGTAAAGCACAGGGCAATACGAAATTAAAAATCGCTCTCGTCGCTGATCTTCACCTCGGCTACAGCGTCGGTCTGCCCCAAATCAAAAAAATCGCGGATATCATCCGCGAAATGGAACCAGATCTTATTGTGTTCGCAGGCGACCTGTTTGACAACGAATTCGCCGCCATAGGGCAGCCGGAAGAATGCGCCCGCGTTCTGGCATCGCTGAAAAGTACGTACGGCTCCTTTGCCTGCTGGGGAAATCATGATGTAGAAGAATTGATTTTTGCGGGATTTACCTTTCATTCTAAAGAAGAGAAGGTATTCGGCAGTCCGCAGATGAACGAGTTTCTGAAAGTATCTGGCATCCGAATCCTGGAAGATGAAACGCTGCTGATCGACAATGCGTTCTATCTCACCGGGCGGCTGGACGCTTCCTGCCAGAAATCGAATGGTTCCCCCGGCCACTGTACCAAACAAATACAGCACAAGCCACACATTTCCGCTTCTGCCCATACGCAGGAAGAATCTACCGCCTATCCACAACCAGACGATTCGAATTTCTGCCGCAGCGCGTCCGGTAAATCGGTCATCGGTCGAAAAACGCCCGCCGAGCTTACCGCCGAGCTCGATCCGAAAAAGCCTCACATCGTAATCGACCACCAGCCGTCCGAGCTTCCCGATCTGGCTGCGGCAGGCGTGGATCTGGTACTCTCCGGCCACACACATGACGGACAGCTGTTCCCGGCAAGTCTCACCACGCGCATTGGCTGGAAAAATTCGCACGGAAAGCTTTGCATCGGAAATATGACCAGCATCGTCACCTCTGGCGCGGGAATCTGGGGACCGGCCATGCGGGTCGGGACAAACAATGAGGTAGTTGAAGTATCTGTTTCATTTTCAGATAAAGCCTAATCTCATCCTATGGACACAGATCAATGACATTTATAT
>JAJPXX010000144.1 GCA_021205225.1 Lachnospiraceae bacterium | reverse complement strand
CCGGAGGGTTTTTGTCCGATAGGGAAGTTCGGAGAACTTTCCTATTGGATAAAAAGAGTGCCATTCTTTTACAGTGCCGTCCAAACGCAAAGCATTCTATAGAAAAATCTGATCCGCCCGTCTCCGCGTCTGCACAATTTCCTCATACACGCCAAAATCCAGTTTCACCGTATCATGGCTCGGGTGACGCTGCTCCTCGGGCGGCAGCCGCATATAATCTCCATACAGCCAGGTCAGGTATGCGTCATATTTCTTCGGCACCGGAAGCGAATACCCCTCAAAATCCACATATACCACTTCGCTTAACCATTCCTCCGGAAAGGCTCCGCGTGCCATATTCTGACCCATGCCATCATACAGATATCCGGTTTCCCGGTTTCGGAAAAGCACCAGGGTCTGATCCCGCATCCAGATCGCAAGCTTCATCGGAATCAGCTTTTTCACCCGGCTCACAATCCAGCGGATGAGCGGATGGCTGCCATCGCCTTTGATTTCTGTATTACCCCATTTATTAAATACAATCGAACGAGTCACTTTTGTAGCCATCCGGTGCAGCTTCTGCGGCCAGGCACGGCGGGCCGTGCGGTCATGCGCGAAAATATCCAGAAAAATACCACTGTGGATATCCGGAAACCGCGCCATAAATTCCGAGGCAAATACCGTGCCATTGACGCGCAGCCTCGTATACGGGTTATAATTCGCCCTCTGCAGACAGAGCTTGTCCGAAAGGTCTTTTTCCGCTGCCTGAAGGAACTTTTCATAATCTTCCCGCAGCATCATCACATCTACGTCATCGTCCCACGGAATAAACCCGTGATGCCGGATCGCCCCCAGCAGCGTCCCGCCCGCAAGGAAATATTTGATCTCGTTCTTGCGGCAGACACGATCCAGCTCCAGCAATGTGGCGAGAAGAATGTTTTGCAGGGTTTTCAGTCTGTCAGCGTCCAGCGTTTCATGAGTACCGTTTAACCACACAGCGCTCTTCTCAATAGACAACCGATCGTCCTGACCGTCTCTGTCTGCCCATTCGTTTCGCATCGCATTCACATCCCCTGTCTTTTGCCTCCTGCTGTTCTGAATAAAATTACCAGTTTTTACTCATTTCAGTTACCTGCATTTCCTGTAATACCGTTCAGCTGCAAAATATATCCACGAATAGATGCCGCACCATGCTACTGGCATCACGAACAGGAAATTTCCATCGAGCCCATCAGCCGCTCAAACATTTCAGGCAAAGCCACCTGCGCCCTCCAGCCGAGCGCCCGCGCTTTTTCTGAGCAGATCAGCATCCGCGAGGTCGGCGCATAGCCATACTGATTCGCGTCGACAGGGATATCAAATACCAGATGAGAACCGCTTTGCGGATATTTCTCAATCAGCATTTCCGCCATCCCCCGGATCGTGCTGTAGGTCTCTTCATTCGAAATATTATAAGCCTCTCCGTCCGTTCCACGCAGAAGAACGGTCAGAATTCCCAACACCGCATCCGTCGTATAGCAGTAACAGTGCGCCTTGCTTCCGTCCGTATGCAGCACGATATCTTTGCCCTCCATAATGCTGCGCGCAAACTGCGCAAACACGCGGTTCTCATTTTTCGGAATCCCCGCGCCAAAGGTCTGCGCCAGACGCACCATCTTCACCGGCACCTGATACTCATGCGCATATGCCGCGCAAAGCCCTTCCGCCATGCGCTTGCCCTCCGAATAGCTGCTGCGCGCCTGCAGCGGATCAATATACCCATAATCCGCCTCCCGCAGCACTGCGGCTGTCTGTACAGAATCCGGCAGGTTCTGCCGCCGGGCTATGAAAGAGGGTAATTCCACATAGCTCGCCGCATCCGGCACACCGTAAATCTCCATCGAAGAGAAATACACCATACTCTTCACCTGCTTTTGCCTCGCCAGCTCCAGCAGATGCTCCGTCCCCTTCAGTGTCGTCAGAATCGTCTCTGCCGGGTGATCCACAAAATCCTTTGACGTTGTCACGCTCGCGCCATGCAGGATATAATCCACCGGGCCATCCACGGCAACCGGCGACAGAATATCCCCTGTCACCAGCTCCAGCCCATCCTCCAGGAAAGCGCCCAGCATGGCTTTGCCTTTCTCCGGGTTACGCACCAGCGCCGCCACCTTAAGGTTGAGTGAGCGCTCTGCACTCGCGCACACCAATGCCCGCGCCGCCAGTGACCCGATCAGCCCTGTCGCCCCCGTCACCAGAATCCGCTTATCCCGCAGCGCTTCCCATTCAACCAAATCCGATGCCGCAATCCGCTCCAGATCCTCCTGTAAAATCTTATCGTCACTCCAAACCCGGTCTGCCATTTCACTCCCCAGCTTTCTACTTCTCATTCTTCCGCCGCAGCCGCCGCATCTTCGCCGCAATCCGATCCGGCTGCGTCAGCCCGAACGCCTGCTCATTCTCCCGATACTGCAAAAGCGCGCGGAACATATAGACGTCCTCCGGCGTCGTCACCTTGATATTGCCGCGGTTCCCCGGTACGATGTGCGGCTGGCGCCCCAGCGCACGGTAAATCGTGCAGGCGTCCACCATCCCTTCATAGCGGTTCTCCCGCGCGCGGATTTTTTCATGCGCCTCCAGAATGTCCTTCAGGTAAAAGCTCTGCGGCGCCTGCGCGGCAAAGCTCTCGCTGCGCAGCGGCACATCATCGACCTTCCGTCCGTCCCGGCTCACCAGGATCGTCTCATAGCAGAGCGTCGCCGTGATCGCGCTGCCATACTTTTCCACACTCTCTATATTCTCACTGATCACATCATACTCTACGCAGGGACGGACGCCATCGTGAATCAGTACAACCGAATCCTCCGGATTTTCCGCGCGCGCACGGATCAGCGCATTGTAAATCGAATCCTGCGCGGTCTCGCCGCCCGGAACAATTGCCGCCAGCTTATCAATATGATAATCTTCTGCAAGCGCTTCCGCATAATCGATATAGTCTCTGCTCATAGCGAGGTAAATCCGATCAATCTCGTCGTGCTCCTGAAACAGCTGCATCGTATGAATCAGTATCGGCTTTCCATTAATCTCCAGAAACTGCTTGGGAATTCCCGCTCCCATCCGCACGCCGCTTCCCCCGGCAAAAATAATCGCGATGTTCATCCATATCCACCTCCGTCTCCATATCCGCCCGTCCCAGACTAAAAACCCAGGCAGGCTCTTTTTCTGCAGCCACCAGTCTGAACCTGTGCCAGAGTGTCCATCACGCGGCCGTCAGCACATTCCGATCAGCTGCAAAATACGCTCCGTCGCACGCCCGTCGCAGGCTCCGACATACAATTCCCGAAACGATCTGATTTTATCCGCCTTATTGAAATTCTCTTTCCCACGGCTGCTTTCCGCCGCAAAATACACCTTTTTGTCCTCCGTCAGGATTTCATCAGATCCCATTTTTAATATCGCGCTTAATTCATTCCCAGTCTGTGCAAGCGGAAATGGAATACTGCGGTAATCGATGTAAAAGCCGCGCTTTTTCTCATATTCTTCCAGATCCGGCGCAAACAAAACCAACGGCTTCCGATAAAGCAGATAATCAAACAAAACGGAAGAATAGTCTGTGATCAGCACATCCGCTACCGGAAACAGCTCCTCTGTCGGAATCTCACTGTTTGAGATTCTTTCGTGCCGGTCAATATGCGGATGAGCCTTAATAACAAAAAACCACTCGTCCTTTAACGCCTCCGCAGCCTGCCGGATCGCCTCCAGACCTTCCAGTCGCGGCTGCCCCGCATTCCCCCGGAACGTCGGCGCCCACACCGCAATCTTTCGCCCGGCCGCCTCCGGATGCGTTTTCCAGAAATTTTCCCTGCACCGCGCATTCCAGTTCTCCTCAAAATAATCATCCGTGCGGCTGATACCGGTCGCAAAGATATGATCCCGCGACAGCCGCAGAGCTCTTTCATGCACAGGTACGCAGGCTTCGGCGCTCAGCGTCAGATACGTATAATTGTCAAACATATTACCGTGGTAGCCTTTGGGGATATCCTCTCCTGTATCATACGCGATCTTCTTCATCAGCCCGCAGGAATGCCAGAGCTGCACCACCTTCGTCTCCGGGCGTTTCCGGCACGAGGACACCGGCAGAAAATAATCACAGATAAAAACATACTCCGCGACCGCGTATCGCCGCATGAAATGCAGCAGATATTTTACCATCGCGAAGAAAGAAAGCCGGTCAAAATCCGTCACATATGTTTCAATCCGAAGCTCCGCTTTCACACCGCCATCTGCCGCCATCGCCTGCACCGTCTCGTACATCCTGCGCATGGAAAACGGGATCTCGCCATGATGCGCGTCCGCGAACAGCACAAGCCCCTTCTCCATCGGTCTGCGGCAATACAGCCGATAGACCAGTGGAAGCAGGACATTCTGCAGCAGCATTTTAATCCATTGCTTAATTCGAAACATTCGCTACTCTTTTCTTCTGCAGGCGCAGCTTTTCTGCCTGCGCAAGCTCCATCGCCGCCGCGATCGCCTGATCCATATCATAATGCTGATATGTCCCAAGCCGTCCGCCAAAGATCACGTTTTTCTCCCTGTCAGCCAATTTCCGGTATTTTTCATACATTGCACGGTTCTCTTCATCTCTGACCGGATCGCAGAAAACCGTAACACCATCCAGAGGCGCAGCGTTTTTCCCGGCGGCGTACTCTTCCGCCGCCTGCTTCCATTTCTCCGGATATTCCCTGGAAATAATCGAATACTCCTTTGGATGCTCCATCTCTGTCTCCGGTGAAAAGTGCTTATACTCGATCACGCGGGTATAAGGAACCTCCTGATCTGTATCCAGGATCTCTGCGCTTCCCTGATAATCCGCCATCTCCACGCGCTCTGTCTCAAAACGGGCGCCGCGGTACTGTAAATGTCCATAACAGAAATCAAAATACTCATCAATCATCCCGGTATACAATACCCGGTCAAACATCTCCGGATGCTCCCTGCGATACACAAAAAAGTCTGTGTCCGTCATCACATCGGTATTCTCCAGAAGCTTCCCCACCAGGGCTGTATAACCATTCACCGGAATTCCCTGAAAACAATCCTCGAAATACTGATTATTGTAAGTAAAGCGAAGCGGCAGCCCGTCAGGCAGGGAAGCCGGCAGCTCTTTGCAGTCTTTGCCCCACTTTTTTTCCATATAGCCTTTGATCAGCCTCTCGTAGACGTCCGCTCCCACAAGGAGAAGCGCCTGCTCCTCCAGATTCCGTGGCTCTGTAATGCCGGACGCCGCAGCCTGAGCGGCAATCTTCTCTCTTACCTTCTGCGGCGTATTCAGATTCCAGAGGCGGCTGAACGTATTCATATTTAACGGAAGATTATACATCTCATTCCGGTAAACCGCCAGCGGAGAATGGATGTAATGGTTAAAGTCTGCAAACCGGTTTACGTACTTCCAGATTTTCTCATTGTTTGTGTGAAAGATATGCGCCCCGTACCGGTGCACCTGAATTCCGTCCACATCCTCCGTATAGGCATTGCCGCCAATGTGGCTGCGCTTATCAATCACCAGGCTGCGTTTCCCGGCCTTCGCCATCTCTCTGGCAAATACCGCACCCGTAAGCCCTGCCCCGACGACCAGATAATCATACTTCGCACCCTGTCTCCGCAGCCGCGCCCGTCTCTCCTCTTTGCGTGCGCGGATCGTTTCGTCCTGGTCGTTCTGATATGCGTCACAGACCTCCTGCGAGTCCCCGATCTTACGCATCCTTCCATGGTCAATCCAGATCGCCTTATCACAGAGCCCTTTCACCGACTCAATATTGTGAGAGACATAAAGCAGAGTCGTCCCGCCGTCCAGCATCTGCTGCATCCGCTCATTACATTTCCGCCGGAAGCGCATATCGCCAACCTCCAGCACTTCATCCACGATCAGGATATCCGGATTCACGACCGTAGCCACCGCAAAGCCAAGTCTGGCCTTCATACCGGAAGAAAAATTCTTCAGCGGCGCGTCAAGGAACTCCTCAATATCGGCAAACTCAACGATCTCGTCAAAATGCTCTTCCATGAATTTTCTGGAGTGTCCCAGCACCAGTCCGTTCAGATAAATATTTTCGCGGGCAGTCAGATTCTTGTCAAAGCCTGCCCCCAGCTCGATCAGAGGGGAAATCCTGCCCCTGACCTTCACAGTGCCCTCATAGGGCTGTAAAATCCCGCTGACTGCTTTCAGGAGCGTCGATTTCCCGCAGCCGTTCGGTCCTACCAGCCCCCAGGCTTCGCCTTTTTTTACATGGAAGGTAATATCCCTAAGCGCGATGAATTCCTGAAACATCAGCTGATGCTTCGCCAGCTTGATCGCGTATTCCTTCAGGTTATCCACCTTTTCCGTCGCCATATTAAACCGGATTTTTAAATGATCCACTTCTATTACATTTTTACTCATTTTTGTCCCTCAGATGTACAGAATAAACCGATCCTTCGAGCGCTGGAAAGACCAGACGCCAATCGCCAGCATCAGAAACGCAATCACCCAGCCGCCCCAGAAAATGCGCGGTCCCGGTATATTCCCGTAGTACACAATGTCGCGAAACTGCCCCACATAATAATACAGCGGGTTAAACACCTTGATAAAAATCTGGAGGTTCTCCGGCAGTCTGGTAATCTCATACAAAATCGGCGTCATATACAGCAGCGCACGCAGAATCGCTCCGTAAATGTGCTCCGTATCCCGGAAAAACACGTTAAACTGCGCCAGGAAAAACCCAAGTCCGCAGCAAAAGATATAAATCTGTATCACCACCAGCGGAATCAGCACCAGCGTCCAGTAAAACTTCGCGCCGGTAACCGCCATTACAATAAACAGCGCGCCGAAGGAAAGCACCATGTCCACCATACAGCTTGTCACCCTGGCAAGCGTAAAAATATATTTCGGGACATTCACCTTCCGAATCAGGGCAGAATTTCCCGTCACAGACTTCATCGCTCCCGTTGTACTCTGGCTCAGGAAATCATACATCATACGCCCGGAAAGCAGAAAGACCGGATAATTCTCAATATTCTTTCCCAGAATATTCGAAAACACAATCACCCAGACCATCATCATCATCAACGGCTGCAGAATCGTCCAGGCGTACCCCAGAAAGCTGCGCCGGTATTTTAATTTCAGATCGCGACTGACAAGCTCAATGATCAGATCCCTGTATTTGAAAAATGTCTTAATACGGTAGTTTAAAAGCTTCATTTTTATCCTCCCTGCATCTTCAACAAACCGTATTCTACCATATTCGGAAAGCTATTTCAATAATGAAAGAAAGGGTTCCGGCTTTTGCCGAAACCCTTCTTTCATTATTTCTTTCTCAAAGAAGCCCGCGATGCCGGATATAATTCTCAATCATCTCTACGCTGCCCTCAATTCCGATCGAGCTGCTTTCAATGCAGAGATTGTAGCTGGCTGCCGCTCCCCATTTCTTTTCTGACTGGAAATTGTAATAGCTCGCACGCTTTTTATCTGTCTTCACAAGCATATCGCGTACTTTTGCATCTGGAAGCTGATATTCCTCAGCGATACGTTCCGCGCGAAAATCACTGTTCGCATGGACGAATACGCTGACAAGCTCCGGCAGATCCCGCAAAATGTAATCCGCACACCGGCCGACGATCACACAGGAATCCTCTCCGAGCTGTTTGATCGCGTCGTAATTCGCCTGATAAATCTGCTGGTCCAGTGTCGGTCCCGTGTACATCGCGGACGGATAAACATCCATCACAATGGAATATAATAAACTGTTCGTCGGCTTCTCGTCATAGCTTTCCAGAACCTTCTCACACAAGCCGCTCTGCTTTGCAATTACCTTAATCAATTCTTTGTCGTAAAATTTGATGCCAAGCTTCCTGGCCAGCTTTTCGCCAATCTCATGACCGCCGCTGCCAAACTGACGCCCGATTGTAACCACTACCTTCTTTGCCATAAATAACACCTCCTTATAGACTCGGACACAATTCCGTCCAATCTATGTA
>JAJPXX010000156.1 GCA_021205225.1 Lachnospiraceae bacterium | reverse complement strand
AGACTAAATTCAACTTTGCCCCTTTCGGAGTGGAATTTACTTTTTCACTTCAGTCCCGAAGATAATTTTTACGAATTATGAAAAAATGCTTGACTTTTTTTCGGAATCAGTTATAATAGCGGAGTGAGTCAGCCAATGGCTCACTCCATATGGGGTCTTAGCTCAGCTGGGAGAGCATCTGCCTTACAAGCAGAGGGTCATAGGTTCGAGCCCTATAGGCCCCATAGATAAACAAAGTTCGCTGCCATATGGTACGCGGACGGCATATGGCGGAATAGCTCAGCTGGCTAGAGCACACGGTTCATACCCGTGGTGTCGAGAGTTCAAGTCTCCCTTCCGCTACGACCAAGTCCTGGGAACCCGCTTAAATCAAGGGTTTGCGGGACTTTTCTTTTCCTGGAAATTCTGAGAGCAGTTAAAAGGGTACTGAATGGCAGCAGTCCGTGGATGCGGTGATGGAACTGGCAGGATGATAAAGCATGATATGAGGAGGATTGACGGTATGGATGAAAGAAAGCGCCTGGGACGGGTTCGGTCTTTTATAGAGGAACGGGGCTGGAATTATAATTATTCAGAAGAGGACGGATGCGGAAGTATTGATTTTGAATATCGCGGTCTGGCTTACCACATTTGGGAATTTGATGATGGAGAACGTGGGGTAGAGACCAATCTGCGGCACGGAGGCCGAAATGAAGATTTATTCGGGGATTACGAGACGGAAGTGCTGGAGATCATGCAGGACTGGCATTAAGGATTGATCGATACTTTGGCAAAATAGAAGGATTTACAGACATTAAAATCTGGTTTTACAGCCGGAGAAACAGTGGCGGTGGAATTTAACCGGACAGGATAAACAACATAAAATCGGGCCGCGTATGGAGATTTTCGTCTTTATATTTTCCCGGAAAGATTCAGCATCACAGATGCGTAAAACATACCATGTTCATAGCGAAAATCAGCGCTGCCATTATTTCTTTGCGCAAGGGTGCGCACAGAAGCGGATCCTAATCCGTAGCCCTCATGCCTGGAGGAGAGGAACCGCCCGTTTTTTTCTTTGGGCGCCACAGCGCAGGTATTGTCTACGGTGAGGATGATCCGGCGGCCGTCTGCTTTTGCCAGGATACGGATGAAAGGAGCGGTGTCTTTTACTTCTCGGCAGGCGAGAAGGGCATTCTCCAGAAGGTTGCCGAGGATAGAACAGAATTCCGGCTCACCAATCGGCAGATCTGCGGGCAGATTCAGGCTTGCGGTAAAGTCGATACCGGATTTTTCAGATTCTTCAAAATAGTAATGGACGAGGGTGTTGACCGCGTAATTTTTACACCAGGAACGGCTGGTATCCGGCGGCAGACTCTGTTCATAATGAGCGACATACTCCCGCAGGGCGTCCTCGCTGCCGGTATTGAGGTAGCTGTTGATGATGCGCAGGTGCTGCGCGAGGTCATGGCGTGCCTGCCGTGTTTCTTCTATATGGCGGGTCAGCTGGCTGTACTGTGTTCTTTGAAGAGCCAGAAGGTTTTCCTGCTGGGTGGCCTGTTCTGCCATGGCTGCCTCATGCCGGATCACATCCAGCGACTGGAGAAGAACCTCGTAGATCCCGAACATCCCCAATATTAAAAGAACACGGGAGAAAAAGAAGCGGAGCTGGTATACATTTTCCGGTGAAATATCGGAGGTATACATCATGACAATGGCTGTGGTGAAAGCCGGGAGCATCCAGATTACGTGCCACAGCGAAGGCGCGTCGGTATGGAATACCAGATCCTTTGTCCGCGCCAGAAAAGTGACCATAAAAGGAATGGTCACCACAAGGAGCAGGACATTGATCAGAATGCTGCGTGGAGTGTCAAACAGAAGGGTAGGACTGTAGAAAAGCCGTGCTTCGATAAAATAAGCGCTTCCTCGTACAGCTACTGTGAAATCAAAAAGAAATACATATAAAAATAGTGTCTTCCAGCGGTCTGCGTCAATGCTGATCATATAGGTCAGGAAGCAGATAACGGCAAAAGCAATATTGGTCGCGCGCTGAGGAAGATCGTTTCCTGACATCCAGGCATAGATCGAGGACTGCAGAAGCTGAGTTACACCGATCAGGATTGCGACGCCCCAGATGGAAAAGCGCAGCTGTTTGCGGAAAGGATAATACCCCAGAATGCGGTATGGCAGGGTAGATGCTGTTTCGTAAAGGAATACTGTTACAAAAGCAGAGAGATTCATGCGTTTACCCCTTCCTTTCGCAGAACCATAAACTGATAATTGTTGTAGGCCGCGCGCGTTTCTTTTAGCTTTCTTCTGCTGCAGAAGAGGAGAACTCCGTTTTTCAGCCGGATTTCCCCATTGTCCAGAATGTAGTCAACCCAGGAAAAGTTGACGGTTGTACCTCTGCCGTACTCGCAGAAGCGGCCGGTCTTTGGAAGCAGGCGCATCAGTTCGGAATAGCTCTGGCCGGAGCGCACCTCTCCGGTGGATGTATGGATTACAGATCCGTTCCGGACAGATTCCAGAAAGAGAATATCATCCAGCGAAATCACCTGCTCAAAGGTCTGCCAGCCTTCAATGGAACAGCGAACGGTCAGGATAGTCGGAGAGACAAGAGTCTCCCGCAATCTTTTCATACACCAGTCCAATGGAGCCTGCTCGATGGGCTTTACGAGAAAATCCATCGCATGAACTCCGTAGCTTTCCAGGGCGAACTCTTTTTCCGTGGTGGTAAATACGATCGGTATGTATTCGTCTGTTTCACGGATTTTGCGCGCAGTATCCAGGCCGTTCATTCCTTCTCCCAGCATGATATCCAGAAAGATAGCACTGCAAAACCCCCGCCGAAAGTCTGACAAAAGAGCTTCCCCGCTTGTATAGACAGAAAGCTCTGCAGTGTCCTTTGCAGCGTCACTGTTTTCCTGAATGCGTTCGATCAGATTATCCCGGTCACTTTTTAAATCTTCAACAATAACCAGATGCATGGAAAAGCCTCCTTTGATTCCGAAAACAGTGTAGCACAGACCAGGCTTTTTTTACAAGAACAAATTAGCGGGAATTGAAAATAGCGGTGGGGGATATCAGGGATTAAACAGGAGGATGTATGTACAAAACTGGCACATGGAATATGGATAAGAAGGACAGGCTCAGGAAGGTTGTTTTTGATCTTGGAGATGAGTGGAAAGAAGAAGCGGAGAATCTTCGGGAAAGGCTGCGGCAGGAGGGAATTGTCTGTTCCATTTTGACAGATGCCGGGTCCGCAGTATTACAGAAGCGGGAAACCGTCGTGCTTACAGATTCCGCAGCGACCGGGAAATGGCTGTCGCAGGAAGGGATTGTTTACTTTGGCTGTCAACGCAGGGAGAGAGCCTGGCTTGATGGCGCAGCACTTGTACTGGAAGGTTTTGAGGAGATCGATGCAGGATATCTCGAGGAATGGATGTGCCGCGCGCAGGGACGGCCGGCGAAAATTGCGGGGACAAAGCGTCTTTTGCTCCGGGAGATTGATGAGAAGGACTTGTCTGAACTGGTTCGAATTGGAAAAGAAGAGAATGGACTGGCTTTGCTGAACGAGGATGCATTTACATCGGAGCGGCTGCGCTCTTATTTTATGACTGCTTATCGCCTGCAGGGGTACGGTCTCTGGAGTGTCCTGCATGGGGGAAAAGTAATTGGCTGCTGCGGGTTCGCGCCATATGAAGAAAATGATAACTCCAAATGGGGCATAAATGAAAAGGAAAAGCTTCGGGGACAGATCTGGACGTATCGAATGTGTCATGACGCGGATACCGCTGACATGAACGGAAACGTGGGAGAAACGGACGATCGGATTTTGGAATTACAGTATATGCTTGATATGGCATACCGCAGACAGGGATTTGGTACGGAAATGTGCAGGGCTGCTTTGCAGTATGCGCAGGAACGGTTAGATGTGAATGAAATCCGGCTGCGGATCCGTCCCGATAATGGAGCATCGCAGGCACTGGCGCGAAAGCTTGGTTTTAAAAAAATTGCTGAGAATTGATAACTGTTTTTTGCTGTCATATTCTGCCTTGCATTTTAGGAGGCAAGTTGCTATAATATGCGCACTGGCGCACAAGGAAGGCAGCTAAAGCAGCCTGCGCCAGGCGCGCGAGCATACGGCAGAGCCGATGCTCGATAAAATGCCTCTATCTGACGCGGAGCGTTTTTAGAATAAATTAAGAAAGGATATAAAATGGGAATTATCAAAGCTGCGAAGCTTGCTTTTGATTATTTAAAACTTGACGAGAATGGGAATGTGGAATCAAAGCAGAGGGCGGTAGACGGCGTGGATCTGGAGGTAGAGGCCGGCGATTTTATTGCGATTTTGGGTCATAATGGTTCCGGGAAGTCTACGCTTGCGAAGCACATCAATGCCATTCTTCTTCCAAGTGAAGGCGCGCTTTGGGTGGACGGTAAGGACACGCAGGATGAGTCGAAGCTCTGGGAGATCCGGCAGACGGCCGGTATGGTGTTTCAGAATCCGGATAACCAGATTATCGGGACGATTGTGGATGAGGACGTCGGCTTTGGCCCGGAGAATATGGGCGTTCCGCAGGAGGAAATCTGGCAGCGGGTGGAGAGCAGCCTACGGTCGGTCGGTATGTGGGAATACCGTTCTCACTCACCGAATAAGCTTTCCGGCGGACAGAAGCAGCGGGTGGCGATCGCGGGTGTGGTGGCGATGAAGCCGAAGTGCATTGTCCTGGATGAGCCGACCGCGATGCTGGATCCGAACGGACGAAAAGACGTCATCCGGACGGTTCATGAGCTGAACCGAAAAGAGCATGTGACTGTGATTCTGATTACTCATTATATGGAGGAAGTCATTGACGCGGACCGGGTGATTGTTATGGACGCCGGGAAAATTGTCATGCAGGGAACTCCGCATGAGGTATTTGGCCGCGTAGAGGAGCTGAAATCCTATCGGCTGGATGTGCCGCAGGCGACGCTGGTCACACATGATCTGCGCAGGATGGGATTTGATCTGCGGCCGGATATTCTGTCGAATGAGGAACTGGTGGAAGAACTGCAGGCATATCGCGGCAGGCTTCATAGCGTTACGGAATAGATTCTGACCAGAATGGTACTGCTTTCGTTTTTATATGCGAAGCATTGGAAAGGAGACAGCAAGTGTCTATTCGGATTGAACACTTGAATTACACGTACAGCAATGGTACAGTCTTTGAGCAGCATGCCCTGAAGGATATCAATCTGGAGCTGCCGGACGGACAGTTTATCGGCATCATCGGCCACACAGGTTCGGGAAAATCGACGCTGATTCAGCATCTGAACGGACTGCTCAAGGCAACCTCAGGGACGATCTATTATAATAATGAAAATATTTATGCGGAAGGCTACAGTATGAAGCAGCTCCGCAGCAGAGTCGGGCTGGTGTTCCAGTACCCGGAGTATCAGCTGTTTGAGACCGATGTGTTTACTGATGTCTGCTTTGGCCCGAAAAATCTGGGGCTGGAGAAGGAGGAAATCGAGCGGCGTGCAGCAGAGGCGCTGAAGCTGGTCGGACTGGGGGAAGAGTACTATAAAGTATCTCCCTTTGAACTTTCCGGCGGACAGAAACGGCGCGCGGCGATTGCCGGTATTCTGGCGATGGAGCCGGAGGTACTGGTACTGGACGAGCCGACGGCTGGGCTGGATCCCAGAGGGCGGGACGACATTCTGGATCAGGTGGCAAAGCTGCACCAGGAACGGAAGATTACAGTTGTCCTTGTCTCGCACAGCATGGAGGATGTTGCGCGTTATGTGCAGCGCATTATCGTAATGAATAAGGGTGAAGTTCTGTACGATGACGAGCCAAGGAAGGTGTTCCGCCATTATAAGGAGCTGGAGGCAGTGGGACTGGCCGCACCGCAGGAGGTATACCTGATGCATGAGCTGGCGGCGCTGGGCTGGGACGTCGACACAGACGCGGCTACTGCGGAGGAAGCGGCGGAATCCATTGCGCGGTGTTTAAAGGGGAACAGGACAATCAAAACGGGTAGCTGCACTTTGTAAATATCGAGCGCGGATTGAAACAAATAACCTTACAGAAAGAAGCAGACCATGTTAAGAGAGATTACGTTAGGCCAATATTATCCGACCGATTCGGTCATTCATAAACTGGACCCAAGAGTAAAGCTCGCAGGAACAATGGTATTTATCATATCGTTGTTTGCGTTTGGAAAAATCGAGTCCTATCTGGTGGCGACCCTTTTTCTGGCCACTGTGATACGTGTGTCAAAGGTTCCCTTTAAATACATGATCAAAGGGCTGAAAGCCATTTTGATGCTGTTGATGATTACGGTTATTTTTAACCTGTTTCTGGTGCAGGGAACAGTCCTGGTAAAATTCTGGGTTTTCCAGATCACCGTGGAGGGTGTCAAGACAGCCATTTCCATGGCGGTTCGTCTGATTTACCTGATCATTGGTTCGTCTGTGATGACGCTGACGACGACCCCCAATGACCTGACGGACGGGCTGGAGAAGTCTCTTTCTCCGCTGAAAAAGATTCATGTGCCGGTACATGAGATTGCTATGATGATGTCCATCGCGCTTCGTTTTATTCCGATTCTTCTGGAAGAGACGGATAAAATTATGAAAGCGCAGCAGGCGCGCGGCGCAGACTTTGAATCAGGGAATCTGATTCAGAGGGCGAAAAATATGGTGCCGCTGCTGGTGCCGCTCTTTATCTCCGCTTTCCGCCGCGCGAATGACCTGGCGATGGCGATGGAGGCGAGAGGCTACCACGGAGGTGATGGCCGGACGAAAATGCGTCCGCTTGTCTATCAGAAAAGAGATAAGGCGGCGTATCTGGTGCTGCTGGGGTATTTCCTCCTGATGCTTGTGGTGAGTCGGCTGAATATCATTGAGACGGTTGTGTTCGGGGCATTGGGATGGTGAGAGTAAAATGAAGCGTGTAAAACTGACGGTCGCTTATGACGGCACGAATTATTGCGGCTGGCAGGTACAGCCAAACGGCGTATCCATTGCGGGTACATTGAATCAGCATCTGAGCGAGCTGTTGAACGAAGAGATTTACGTGCTTGGTGCAAGCCGCACGGACGCGGGTGTGCATGCGCTGGGGAATGTGGCGGTTTTTAATACAGAGGCGCGGATGCCTGCGGAGCGGATATCCTATGCGCTGAACACGCGGCTTCCGGAGGATATCCGCATTCAGGATTCCAGAGAGGTCGCGCCGGATTTTCATCCGCGATTTGCCAGGACGCGAAAGACCTATGAATATAAAATCTGGAACTGGCGTTTTTCGGAGCCGTGCAGCAGGCTGTATTCGCTGTTTTATCACTGGAGCCTCGATGTGGAGCGGATGCGGCGGGCAGCCGCTTATCTGGTCGGGACGCATGATTTCACGAGCTTCTGCACCAACAAGCCGGAGGTTACAAACCGGGTGCGGACGATTTATAGCCTGGAAATATATGCGCAGGGCGAAGCCATGGAATATGGTATTGGCATGATTACCGTGCGTATCTGCGGGAACGGTTTCCTCTATAATATGGTGCGCATCATTGTAGGAACTCTTCTGAAGGTGGGCGGCGGCATGATGGAGCCGGAAGAAGTACAGACAATTTTGGAAGCCAGGGATCGCAGCCTTGCCGGAGATACGGCGCAGGCGCATGGGCTGACCCTGGTGGGGGTTGATTACTTATAAAAAAGTCCTTGTGGTTTGAGACGATATCTGCTATAATAAAAAAGCGATTTGACCAGATATTGCATAAAAAAGACAGAAAATACCCCGCGAGTGTGGTCGCGGGGCTTTTTCTGTCCTTTTTACTGCTTATTGCGATCAATCCATCTACAGATGATGTGTGTGAACACACCACTGGTGATCCCTATGAGCAGTTTAACCAGGTATTGCATGGTTTATCACCTCCTTTCCAGATACACAGTTAAAGGTTACAAAAATGATTATAATATATATTAAATGAAAATAACAATAAAATAATTATTAAATTAGCAACAAATAATATGAAAATAATTT
>JAJPXX010000089.1 GCA_021205225.1 Lachnospiraceae bacterium | reverse complement strand
ATTTGCTGAAGTGAAAAGTTTATTTCCACGCCAAAATTTGTGATTTTCCGGTGGATTTCACTCTTTCTGGGATTACTGGGTGAACAAGGAAGAAAAACTTCATTCCATTTACGCCATCATTTACCCAGTAGAATTGGGTAGGCCATATGGTGTAAGACTGATTTCCACTAGGTTTTTGCTGCGAACGCCGGAAATACAAGTGGAATTTTGAGTAAGACTGAATTCCACTTGTACCCCCGAGTTGTGGAATTTAAATTTTCATTTCACCATTTCGGAGATTTTTTCAGATTTTTAAAAAAAGTTATTGACTTCCAATGCCTGTTTTGATATAATGCTTTCTGTTCGCGGAAGTGTCGGAACTGGCAGACGAGCAAGACTAAGGATCTTGTGAGCATTGCGCTCGTGTGGGTTCAAGTCCCATCTTCCGCACGGATAAGAAGGTGTGAGACATTTGTAATCAAACAGATGTGTCGCACTTTTTTCTTTGTAAAAAACAGTGAGCCCCATCTATGCGAAACAGAGGAAGACCGCTCTCCCTGTCTTATCAGGAGAACGGCCTTCCTCTCTGTCTATCCGTTTTCTGGCATACGCTATTTTACCTGATTCTGGCTTGAAAAAGTGAGCTTCGCATATCTGGTCACTTTAAAAGCACACGTTTTGCCTTTTGTCAATACTCCGGCTCGATCAGTCCATAGGTGCCGCCCTTTCTCTTATATACCACATTCACTTCCTCCGTCTCGGCGTTCCGGAATACGTAGAAGCTGTGTCCGAGAAGCTCCATCTGCACACAGGCGTCTTCCGGATACATCGGCTTCATGCCGAAGTGTTTGGTGCGGATGATCTTCACTTCTTCAAGCGGCTCCGACTCTTTTTCGATGAATTCCTGACGGAAATTGCTGCCGCCCTGGTGCCGGTCGATGATTTTCTCTTTGTATTTGCGAAGCTGACGTTCAATCACTTCTTCCACAAGATCGATGGAGACGTACATATCGTTGCTGACCTGCTCGGAGCGGATGATATTGCCCCGTACTGGGATGGTTACTTCTATTTTCTGCCTTTCTTTCTCAACGCTCAGCGTGACGATGATCTCTGTGTCGGAAGTAAAATACCGTTCGAGTTTTCCAAGCTTTTCCTGAATGGTGATCCGTAAATTGTCAGACACCTCAATATTCTTACCACTGATTCTAAACTTCATACTGTCCATCTCCTTTACTTGATGATACGGTCATTATACCATATCTTCCGGATTTTACAATAAAAATTTCCATTTTTTTCAAATTATTCAAAATCTTATTGTGTATTCTCTACAATTTTTTGAAAAATTCATCTTAACTTAAAAAACGTACTTCACACACCTTCGTGTTCTCACATTCATAAGGAAAGCACACATTTTCTCTGCAAGACGCGAAGTATATTTTCCAAAAGCTTAGGATCTGTTACGAAATAACTTATGCATCTTGCACATATTATTTTCTAACAGTTCCTTACAATGCGCAAAGCTCCAGAATTTTCCGATAGGAAAGCGACCCGCCAAACAAATCCAGCGCGCTGCCTACCGTCACATCTACACGATCTTCTCCCGTCTCACACAGCAAATGCAAATCCTCGTAGCTGCCAACGCCTCCCGCATAAGTCACCGGCAATTTCCCCCAGCTTCCGAGCAGCTTTGCGACCGGCACCTCTATTCCGGCTGATTTGCCTTCCACATCAGCCGCATGCACTAGAAACTCATCACAAAACTCTGATAATTCATCGAGGGTTTGCTGGTTCAAAAGAACTTCCGTGAATTTCTGCCAGCGGTCGGTCACGATATAATATTCCCCGTCTTTTTTGCGGCAGCTCAGATCCAGTACCAGACGCTCCTTCCCGATCTCCTGCACAAGACGTTCCAGATTTTCAAAATAGATCCGGCCTTCCCGAAATACATAGGACGTCACGATCACGTGTGAAGCTCCCGCGTCCAGAAAAAGGGCCGCGTTTTCAGGTGTTACACCGCCGCCAAGCTGCAGCCCGCCCGGATATGCCGCAAGCGCCCGCAGAGCCTGTTCCCGCGTAGCTTCATAGTAAGGGGAAGAGACCGGGTTGAGCAGGATCACATGACCGCCTCTCAACCCATCCGTCTGGTAAAGCTTCGCATAATAGTCCGCATTCTTCCCGGAGACAAAGTTTTCTCTGGCCTTGTCTCCCTGATCCCGCAGGCTGCCGCCCACAATCTGTTTTACTTTTCCGTTATGTATGTCTATACATGGCCGAAATCTCATAATATCCGTTTTTCCTTTCCACTGCCTTTTTATTCCCGCGAAGCAACGAGCCAAGTAGACGCGCTTGCGCGGATATTTGGCGACTGCCGCGAGGGTCAAATACCCCGATGCTTGCATCGCTGTAAATTTGATGCCCTGTATGCTTGCATCGGGGCATTTGACTTCTCCTATAGGATAAAAAAATTTCGTTTTCCTGTCAATCACTCACACGAAATTTCCCCGCAATTTGCTAAAATCGATTTTCTAAACAATAAATGACCGAATCCCCGGAAATCACACATTTCCCGCGCGATTCGAGATATAGTGGCTTCCGGTTGGTTTCCGGTATGGGTGGCGCAACTTTCCCGTGCTATTCGGGATATGAAATCGGACAGGCCCTTTTTCCCTGCCTGTCCGCTAAAAGAATCTGTCTTCACTGCTGTTTCTCTCAGTCGTTCGTCTCGTTCCCGGTAAGCGCGTCGCCAACGTCTTCCACACCGTCTATGACGTCCTCTCCCGCCTCGCCGACGCCATCCGCGATGTCTTCTCCCGCGTCGCCCAGGTCTTCTGCGATCGTTCCATCATCATTCGCTGTGTTATTCTCGTTCGTCCCATCCGTGCCGTCTATGCCTGTGTCTGCGTCCGTGCCATTGGTTCCGCCATCATCTCCGGTCGCGTCATTTACGAGACCATTGTTGTCTGTTCCGTCATCAGCCGCTCCATCTCCAGAATTGTCATCCGTATCGGAAGCGTCTCCGGCATCGTCCGTATCATCTTCATTTGTGTTGGCCGATTCCTGCGTTGTATCTTCCTTTTCAGAAGTATCATTCGCGCCGCACCCTGCCAGCATGGTCATGCAGCACACGCAGGCAATACATAATACGTACTTTTTCCAGTGTCTCATTGATTCTTTCTCCTTTACTTTTTTTAACGCAAACGAACTACGTCGTTTACTATAATATGTACGTTTGAAAGAATTTTTATTCTGATTTCATAAGGACCTGGCGATATTTTTTAGCGCATAAATCCTGCACTCTCTGAAATATACTGTAGCAACAGTCTGTACGTGGAGAACGCTTATGGGTTCCGGTCCGAAAATTATGGTTTTTAAGCTGAGAGAAATTATTTACACACTGATTCTGGCATTTTTTGTCATTACACTGCTTCTCTGCCTGATCCTGATGTTTACAAAAAAGAGTTCCGGCAGCACAGGCAAATCACAGAATACGGAAATTGCGCAAAGCGGCTCCGAAGAGACGCAAACGCAAAACAGCTCCAGTGAAACGCAAACGCAGGGCGGTTCGGATATCACGGAAACCGCCTCGGCGGAAGCGAATCCCGCCTCTTCGTCCGGCAGCGGTACCTATATTGCCGGGGTCTACACTTCCCCTGTTACGCTGGGCGACTCGGCGGCGGATGTGCAGGTCACAGTCAGCTCTGACCGGATCCTGGCAATCGACCTGGTGAATTTAAGCGAAGCGACGGAGGCCGCCTACCCGCTGATACCCTCCGCTCTGGAGAATATCGCTTCGCAGATTCTGGAAAAACAAAAGCTGGACGGCATCACCTGCTCCGCGCAGACCAGATATACCTCCCAGCTTTTATTAAATGCCATTTCCAAAGCACTCTCTATCGCAAGAACGACAGAAAATACGTAAGCTGCATTACTTCCGTGCCGCCATCCGTTCTTCTTTTGTTTTCCAAAAACACTCAAATACGGGGATAAGCAGGAAGGCAACAATGCCGCAGGTGAAGCCGCCGTTATACAGGCAGAAGCCGCCATGCAGCAGCGGAACGCTCATGACAAGCGTTGCGTGAAGCGCCCCGGCAATGACGCCGCCCCAGAAGCCGTATTTTCCGGATACCGGCGCGAGGCCGCTTGCGAAGCACATACCCACCAGGATCGCCTGTGTCGTCAGGGTCCAGTTCTGGGTGTCGGTCACACCGCCCACATACATGAAAAACGGAAGCAGTGAGGCGATTGCGTAGCCGACCATGATTGGAAATACTGTCCGCGGCTGGGCGCCCTGCGCGCAGAACGCATACATGCACATAATCGCTCCCATCGTCGCGCCGGTAAATTTCGCGCCGGTGAAGACGAGCTGCCCGTCCGTCATGGTCATGCCCTGCACGACATTGTAATACAGCAGGATAAACAGGCCATAGAAAGCCATATTGACCAGGGTTGCCGGCATACCGAACGCGGACGTATAGTCGGTCTTATAGCCATCGCTGGCCCAGAGCTTTTTATAGGATTTCAGACAGTCGTGATCCAGCATCCACGCCGCCGCGAAGCACAGCAAAAATACAATAAGAAAGAACACATTGACAAACAGCCTGTGCCCGTCCCCAAGATTGGTGTTTGACGGCACTTCTACGCCCGGAGAGCGGTACAGCACACAGTAAACCAGGAACGCCAGAAATCCGGCGGCCGGTCCCGCGTTGTAAAGATCATATCCTTTGTGAAAAGCGGGCGCGTGCGCGCACAGGGACGGCATCGCGCAGCCGACCACAACGCCCAGCACGATCGCCAGCAGCAGTCCCACAAAGCTGAAGCCGCTGGTCTCCATGTTCGGATAGCGGAACATCAGCTCCATCGCAAACGGCGCCAAAGCAGTGGAAAACATGGCAATGTTCGCCACACTGCCGAAGGAAACCTTTTTGATTCTGGAATAAACCCAGACGCCAAAGAAAAATGGCCAGATACTGACAAACGTCATCCCGAACGTGGCAAATCCCACATTCAGCCAGTAAGCAGCCACCGTCAGTCCGGTGCATTTCGCTTTTGTAAAATAAATGAGCGCGCAGCATCCGAGTCCCACCATGCCGGTATTCAGAAACGAGCTTCCTAATCCGCCCAGTACAAAATAATCCATCGTAAACTGAGAGGGTCTGGTATTAATCGTAATAAATCCGGGAATCAGGTTGCCGATATCTCCGGCAAAGAGAGAGCCGATGATAAACGCGACAGAAAAGCCAAGCAAGACTTTAAAAATCAGACTGCTATTATCTTCCTCTTTAATTTTCATTTCTTATCACTCACCTTTTAAGAGAAATCGAGCAGGAAGCGGCGTGCCGAATCCTGCTCGCCGCGCAGGCTGCTGTGTGCCAGCGGCACACGTTTAGCAACGACCGGAGCCAAGCGTAGACAGCATCCGGCGTCAGCCGGAAAATACCTCTCGCAGCCCTGCGCAATCGGATAGGGGAACGCTCTTCTCCCCTATCCGCCTGCGCCGGCCGCGTCCGGCTTTAGCCGGAATAATTCCTTACGCGGCCGTGCGCATAAGATGAGCCACGCTGTCGCACATCTGCCACAGCGCGGCCCGTCTTTTCATTTTATTTATTCATTTCTGGACGGGATATTCCCTCGCCGGGCGGCATCCTCGTCCTGCGGACGGGATATTCCCTCGCCGGGCGGCATCCTCGTCCTGCGGACGGGATATTCCCTCGCCGGGCGGCATCCTCGTCCTGCGGACGGGACAAACTCCCTGCAGGTTTACCGTCAAATGATCTTACAGGAGATGGCCTGTCCATTCCTTTCAGACAAAATCCTTCCAGCTGAAATCCTTCTGACAGGAGATCAGAACAGCCCGGAAATCTTTCCTGTCTCGTCTACGTCGATACGCTCCGCAGCCGGTACCTTCGGCAGGCCAGGCATGGTCATGATGTCGCCAGTCAGAGCTACGATAAAGCCAGCACCCGCGGAAATCTTGAGGTTCCGGACGGTCACTTCGAAATCGGTCGGCGCGCCAAGCTTGGTCGGATCGTCGGTCAGCGAATACTGCGTCTTCGCTACACAGATCGGGCAATTGCCATAGCCCATATCCTCGAGCTGCTTCGCCTGCTTCTTCGCTTCTGCAGTCAGAACAACACCCTTGCCGCCGTAGATTCTCTGAACGATGGTGTTCAGCTTATCCTCGATGCTGCCTTCCAGCTCATAGCTGAAGGAGAAGTCGTTCGGCTCTTCTACCAGACGGATCACTTCCTCGGCAAGCTTGATGCCGCCTTCGCCGCCCTTTGCCCATACCTCGGACAGAGCAACGTTTACACCCAGCTCACGGCACTTGTTCTCAACAAGATCCAGCTCCGCCTTCGTGTCGGTCGGGAATGCGTTGATCGCAACCACGCACGGAAGCTTGTATACGTTCTTAATGTTGCTGACATGCTTGAGCAGGTTCGGAAGCCCCTTCTCCAGCGCTTCCAGGTTCTCCTGGTTCAGATCTGCCTTCGGAACGCCGCCATTGTACTTCAGAGCGCGAACCGTCGCTACGATAACAACCGCATTCGGATGCAGGCCAGCCATACGGCACTTGATGTCAAGGAACTTCTCAGCGCCCAGGTCAGCACCGAAACCAGCCTCGGTGATCGTGTAATCCGCAAGCTTCAGAGCAATCTTGGTAGCCGTCACGGAGTTGCAGCCATGCGCAATATTTGCGAACGGTCCGCCGTGAACGATTGCCGGTACATGCTCCAGTGTCTGTACCAGGTTCGGCTTCAGGGCATCCTTCAGAAGAGCCGCCATAGCGCCCTGTGCGTGAAGATCTCCAGCGGTCACCGGCTTCTGCTCGGAAACCTTGCCATAGGTATAACCAACAATAATTCTGGAAAGGCGCTCTTTCAGGTCTGTGATGTCGCTTGCCAGGCAAAGCACTGCCATGATCTCGGAAGCTACCGTGATATCATAGCCATCCTCTCTCGGCACGCCATTGGTCTTTCCGCCAAGACCGTCTACCACAAAGCGAAGCTGACGGTCATTCATATCCACGCAGCGTCTCCAGGTGATCTTGCGCGGGTCGATGTTCAGCGCGTTGCCCTGATAAATATGGTTATCCAGCATAGCCGCAAGCAGGTTGTTCGCAGCGCCGATCGCATGGAAATCGCCTGTGAAGTGGAGGTTAATATCCTCCATCGGAACGACCTGCGCATATCCGCCACCGGCAGCTCCGCCCTTTACGCCAAAGACCGGTCCAAGGGACGGCTCGCGCAGCGCTACCATTACATTCTTGCCAAGCTTCTGAAGTCCGTCAGCCAGGCCGACCGTCGTCGTGGTCTTGCCCTCTCCTGCCGGAGTCGGGTTGATCGCGGTCACGAGAACAAGCTTGCCATCCTTCTTATCTGTCTCGCGAAGCAGATTGTAATCAATTTTTGCCTTATATTTACCATACTGCTCCAGATATTTCTCGTCAATCCCTGCCTTTGCCGCGATCTCCGTAATCGGGGACATCGGTGTTTCCTGTGCGATTTCAATGTCAGATTTGAATCCCATAGCTAAAAAATCTCCTCTCCTTATACATACCAGTGGTGAAAATGAAGAAAGACGTCAGCCAGAGCCCTGCCCTGGTATTCCCGCGACATGTCTGTGAAAAGGCTTCTGTCCGAAAGTACGGAAGGAAATCCTGAAATGGCACAAAAAAACTGCGCAGGGAATAAGTCGTCATGATACCAGAAGATATCTGACACGGCATCCTTCTGAACGCAGTAGCGGAAGCGATACCGTAACGCGGAATAACTCCTTCGTTCACAACAAAGACCTTCCCATCATGTGACACTTAACGTACAGTATCTACTCTACCTGTAATTTCTCATAAATCTGTAAAACAGACCAGAGAGAATTACCCGTAACAATATAAAATTATCTGCGGAGGTTTTAATAATGAAAAAAGACAGTATAACAAATATAAATCATGCTGTCCAGACGGTCGACAAAATTATTATTTTGATTACCTTGTGGTGCTCCACTGGTCCGTCAGCAATCAAAACCTCTCACATCGAACTCATTATATC
>JAJPXX010000163.1 GCA_021205225.1 Lachnospiraceae bacterium | reverse complement strand
ATTGACGCGCTTGCAAAGTCCATGGTTCGTATTCGCGGTTCCTACGCCCTGGCTGTGATGTTTAAGGATTATCCGGGTGAGATCTACGCGGCGAGAAAAGACAGCCCCATGGTCATCGGTGAGACAGATGGCGAGACATTTCTGGCTTCCGACGTACCGGCTATTTTAAAGTATACCAGGCAGATTCATTATATTGAAAACCTGGAGATGGCCAGACTCACAAAGGACGGGGCGGAATTTTATGACCTGAACGGCGATCTGGTGGAGAATTCTGCCGTGGAGATTCACTGGGACGCAGAAGCAGCTGAAAAAGGCGGTTTTGAGCATTTCATGATGAAGGAAATCCACGAGCAGCCAAAGGCAGTGGAGGATACGCTTCACTCGGTTGTAAAGGATGGAAGGATTGATTTTGAGCCGCTTGGCTTTACCGATGAAATCATAAAGGGCATCCGGCAGATTTATATTGTAGCCTGCGGCTCCGCATATCATGTGGGAATGGCGGCGCAGTACGTGATCGAGGACCTGGCCCGCATCCCGGTGCGTGTGGATCTGGCGAGTGAATTCCGCTATCGGAACCAGATCCTCGATCCGGACGGCCTGGTGGTGATCGTCAGCCAGAGCGGCGAGACCGCGGACAGCCTGGCCGCTCTGCGTAAGGCGAAGGAGAATCATCTGCGCACGCTTGCGGTTGTCAATGTGGTTGGCAGTTCGATTGCGCGGGAGGCGGATCATGTCTTCTATACGCTGGCTGGCCCGGAAATCGCGGTCGCGACGACCAAAGCCTACAGTACACAGCTGATAGCCTGCTATCTGCTGGCGATTCAGCTTGGCCTGGTCCGCGAAACGGTCTCGGAGGAACAGTGCGCTTCTATGCTGGCGGAGCTGGAAACACTTCCGGCAAAGATTACCCGCATCCTCGATGACAAGGAGCGCCTGCAGTGGTTCGCGGCAAAATACGCGAATGCGAAGGATGTCTTTTTCATTGGCAGGGGCCTGGATTACGCGATTTCTCTGGAGGGCAGCCTCAAAATGAAGGAGATCAGCTATATTCATTCCGAGGCATATGCGGCGGGAGAGCTGAAGCATGGCACAATTTCTCTGATTGAGGAGGGTACGCTGGTGATTGGCCTGCTCACGCAGAATGAACTCTACGAAAAGACGGTCAGCAATATGGTTGAGGTGCAGAGCCGCGGTGCATATCTGTTTGGCCTGACCAGCTATGGCAATTACGCGATTGAAGATCACGTGAACTTTACGGTATATATTCCCCGAACCGATCCGCATTTTGCGGCGTCTCTGGCAGTGGTGCCGCTGCAGCTGCTTGGTTACTATGTAGCCGTCGCCAAAGGCCTGGATGTGGATAAGCCGAGAAACCTGGCGAAAAGCGTTACCGTAGAGTAGCGGTACTGCCGTTTTGAGACGGGAGAAAGGACATAATTATAGAAGAAACAGGAGCAAATACGGGTTAAAAAATGCTGAAGTGAAAAGTTTATTTCCACGCCAAAATTTGTGATTTTCCGGTGGATTTCACTCTTTCTGGGATTACTGGGTGAACAAGGAAGAAAAACTTCATTCCATTTACGCCATCATTTACCCAGTAGAATTGGGTAGGCCATATGGTGTAAGACTGATTTCCACTAGGTTTTTGCTGCGAACGCCGGAAATACAAGTGGAATTTTGAGTAAGACTGAATTCCACTTGTACCCCCGAGTTGTGGAATTTAAATTTTCATTTCACCCGGGTTAAAAAATTTTAACTTTGCTGTAAAAAATAGTTGACAATCAAGGCGCTCTGTAATATAATGCATTTTGCGTCAAGCGCAAGGGCGCCTTGATATGCTGTTTCGGGGTGTGGCTCAGCTTGGCTAGAGCGCCTGGTTTGGGACCAGGAGGTCGCAGGTTCGAATCCTGTCACCCCGACTGCCAGGTATATAATATATGCGGGTGTAGTTCAATGGTAGAACACCAGCCTTCCAAGCTGGACACGTGGGTTCGATTCCCATCACCCGCTTTTTGAGTCTGTAGCTCAGTCGGATAGAGCAACGGCCTTCTAAGCCGTGGGTCGGGGGTTCGAATCCCTTCAGGCTCGCTTTCCATTTCAGATTCACAGATATGGTAAAAGAATAGTTAATTATTATGGTGGGTATAGCGCAGTTGGTTAGCGCGCCAGATTGTGGCTCTGGAGGCCAAGGGTTCGAATCCCTTTATCCACCTTTTTTTCATAAAGAAAACCCTTTAATGGGCTATCGCCAAGCGGTAAGGCACAGGACTTTGACTCCTGCATTCGCCGGTTCGAATCCGGCTAGCCCAGCTTGGCGATTCGTCGTTTCTGAAAAACGATTTTGAGCCGCCATGTGAGCTGCTGCGGCCATGACGGAATTGGCAGACGTGCAGGATTTAGGTTCCTGTGGGAGACCGTGTGGGTTCGAGTCCCACTGGCCGCATTCTTGTTCCCGTGAGGCAGCGAACCAGGTAGCCGTGCCTGCGCGGATGCCTGGCAGTTCCAAAGAGCAGATGCCACGGGGAACTATGCCCCGGTGTTTGTTGCGGATCCCTTGTTTCTGTTGATGAGAGCCTGTTTGGACAGGCTTTTTCTATGTCATTTTTTGTTACTGTTCATGAATCCCATCGTGCAGTGACTTCTGGAGGAATGAGATGTTATCTTTTGAGAGTGATTATACGACCGGTGCGCATCCGGCGATTTTGCAGCGGCTGATGGAGACGAATCTGGAGGCGGCTTCCGGATACGGGGAGGATCCTTATTGCGAAAGTGCGAAGGAGAAAATTCGCCTGGCATGTGAATGTCCGGAAGCGGATGTCTGGTTTCTGACGGGAGGGACGCAGACCAATGCCACCGTGATTTCAACCATGCTGCGAAGCTATCAGGGCGTGGTAGCGGCGGATACGGGGCATGTGAACACGCATGAGGCCGGCGCGATCGAGTATTCCGGACATAAGGTGCTGGCGGTGCCGCAGCATGCCGGGAAAATCGACGCGGAGGAATTGGAACAGTTTCTGGAGAACTTTTACCAGGATGGGAACCATGAACATATGGTTTTTCCGGGAATGGTTTATATTTCCCATCCGACAGAGTACGGAACGCTGTATACCAGGGAGGAGCTGGAACGTCTGGCGGCAATCTGCCGGAGATATGAGCTCCCGCTTTATATGGACGGCGCGCGCCTGGGCTATGGACTGATGAGCCTGCAAAGCGATCTGACGCTTGCGGATGTGGCGCGGCTCTGTGATGTGTTTTACATTGGCGGTACGAAGGTGGGGGCGCTCTGCGGCGAAGCGGTTGTGTTTACGAAGCGCAATACGCCTTTGCATTTTCTGCCGCAGGTGAAGCAGCGGGGCGCCCTGCTCGCGAAGGGGCGTCTGCTGGGAATTCAGTTTGATGTGCTTTTTACGGATGGACTTTACTGGGAAATCAGCCGCCATGCGATTCGGATGGCAGAGCGCCTGAAAAAACTGTTCCATGAAAAGGGCTGCACGTTTTACCTGGAGTCGCCGACGAATCAGCAGTTTATCATTCTGGAAAATGAGAAGATGGAGAAGCTGAAACAGCAGGTGGCATTTAGCTTCTGGGAAAAGGCGGATGAGACGCACACGATTGTGCGCTTCGCGACAAGCTGGTCGACGACGGAGGAGAATCTCGCTCAGCTGGCAAAGCTGCTATAGTGTCAGGAAAAATTACTGGTCATAACCCGGCGAGGGGTGAAAGCGTATTGGCACAAGCATTCGGCTCCATCGCAAAGTAAAACGACTTACGCCGTTTACTATAATTAGCCGGATGCGGTTTGCCGTGTGCTTTGGCGAGCCTGACACGAATGGCCGGTATCGTGATTCTGTGCGCATTCTGCGGCTGTCAGACCCGCCAATAGCTTTCGTACTTTGACATGATATCTCTTTTGTGATTGGTTTCCCATCTCTTTTTGTGTTACGATGGGTATTTTTTCTTAAAGTATATGAATTGCCAGACTTCCTTCTGGCTGTTGGCGGTGAGAGCGCAGACATTTTCCAGCAGCCGCCGCTCGCTTGCGCACAGGTGGCGGTAATTGGCCGGAATGTCCTCCTCGCTGGTGCAGCTGAGAATATAATCTACGCTGACCTGGTATAATCTGGCGAGGCTGATGATAATGTCCAGCGGGGGCAGCCGAAATCCCTGCTCGTAGTTGCAGTAGGTCGCACGCTGAATATTCAGTTTTGCGCTGACTTCCTCTTGTGTGTATTTTGCGCTTACGCGGAGCGCGCGCATGTTCCTTAGGTACACTGGTTCTTCCTTCATCTTTCCCTTATCCTCCCCCTGGGTTTCCATCCGGAGCCGGTATTGCGGCAAAGGCATGCCGGTGGCTTCCGGGAGGATTCCCATATTGGATGCTGATCTGAACAGAAGGGGCCGCTGCAAAAATAAAACGGCTGCGAACGGAAAAAACCGCATCCATAGAATAGAACGAAGAAAGTACCTCAAACGTTCGCGAAAAAAGGCGAAATCTGTCAAAAAATTTTTCGCGCGCAAGGGCGCCCCATTATTTGCGCTGGCTCATGTTTGAATTGTGGTATGCCGGGTCGCAGGTGACTTCGCGGCCGAACCAGTCGGGCGGAGTGAAGGACTTTGCGGTCTCTTCATCCGGGAATTCAACTTCTGCCATCCAAAGGCCGCTGAATTTTCCTTCAAAAACATCCAGCTCTATTTTTAATTCGCCTGTCAGGGGGATAACGTAGCGTTTTTTGGTGAGGATGTTGCCGTCTGCTTTGGGGAGCAGATGCGCGTAAGCCTCGGCAGTGAGCGGCAGATTGTATTCTTCACGGATCATCATGCCCTGTCCCTTATAGGTCAGGATATAGTCGTCATCCTGTCTGCGGATGCGAATGACCGGAGCAGTGCAGAGGTAAGCCTGCTCAATCTGGTGGAAGGGGTAAGCCTGCAGGTTGGATGGGAGTACATCAATTAAAAATTTTCGTTCAATTTCCATTGTTCAAAGCCTCACTTTCTCTGGCGGCAGGTTCTGCGGCGCAGAAAACCCGCCAAACAGTGACAGATAAATTGGATAAAAAAGCAGGTGGTCTGCTGATTATGAAGGAACTGCGAAAGTAACTATATCATATTTTTTTGCACGGGAAAAGGGCATCCGCTTATTGATTTTGTGAGGATGGTCTGCTAAACTTAGGGACAGCAAACCTGGAGAGCGGCAGAGCAGGAAAGGGCACGTACGCACGGTCTGGCTGCGGTTTTTCCTAGGAATGGCGGGTTTCTGCCGGAGGCAGGATAAAAAATGGAAGAAAGGGAGCGTTTTACAATGACGGAGGTATATGTTTTTCTGGCGGATGGTTTTGAGGAGATTGAGGGGCTGACCGTAGTGGATCTGCTACGGAGAGCCGGGATTGAGGTGCAGACCGTGTCGATTATGGAGAGTACGGTGATCCGGGGGAGCCACGGGATTGAAGTGAAGGCAGATCTGCTTTTTGATGAGCTGGACGCCAAATCAGCGCAGCTGCTTGTGCTGCCGGGCGGGATGCCGGGAACGACCCACCTGGCAGAGCATGAGGAGCTGGCAAAGCTTTTGAAGGAGCAGAGCGCGGCAGGACGGAAGATTGCGGCAATCTGCGCGGCTCCGACGGTCTTTGGCGGGCTTGGATTGCTGGAAGGAAGGACGGCGGTGTGCTATCCGGGACTGGAGGAAAAGCTGACCGGAGCAAATGTCACGGGGAACCCGGTGGAGGTTTCGGAAAATGTGACTACGAGCCGCGGAATGGGGACCGCGATTCCGTTTGGGTTATCGCTGGTGGCGCAGCTTCGGGGAAAGGATACGGCGGATAAACTCGCGAAATCCATCGTTTTCGCATAAAAAAATGCTGGTGTTTTTTATAGCGCTGTGCTATACTATACCAATGACTGCAAACGTGAGAGTTTTGGTTACAGGCCGTACTTATGAGGCAGAGATGTCGTAAACTGGCCGGGCTGTGGTTTGTAACAGGGTCTGCGTTAAAGAAATGCGGCAGAGAATGAAACGCCGCGGAGAATCAAGGAGGATTAACGTACAATGAGTGTACAGGTAGAGAAACTCGAAGGAAATATGGCGAAGCTTACGATTGAGGTTACGGCAGGAGCGTTTACGACTGCTTTGGATAAGGCCTATCAGGCTCAGAAGAATAAAATCAGCGTCCCTGGCTTCCGCAAGGGCAAGGCGCCGCGCAAGATGATTCAGAAGATGTACGGCGACGGCATTTTCTATGAGGATGCTGCGAACAGTGCGATTAACAGCGCTTATCCGGCAGCTGTTGAGGAGTGCGGAGAGATGATTGTTTCCCGTCCGACGATTGATATTGTCCAGATTGAGGAAGGAAAGCCGTTTATTTTTACCGCCGAGGTGGCTCTGAAGCCGGAAGTGACGCTTGGCGAGTATAAGGGACTTGAGGTGGAGATTAAGCAGCCGGAAGTTTCTGAGGACGAGGTGAATGCGGCGGTCGAGAAGGAACGCGAGCAGAATTCCCGTGAGATCGACGTGGATGACCGCCCGGTTCAGAATGGCGATTCGATTAAGCTGGATTTTGAGGGATTTGTGGACGGCGAAGCGTTCGAGGGCGGCAAGGGTACCGATTACCCGCTGACGATTGGCTCCGGCGCGTTCATTCCGGGCTTTGAGGAGCAGCTGATCGGCAAGAGCATTGGCGAGGAGACAGAGGTAAATGTTACTTTCCCGGCGAATTATCAGGCGAAAGAACTGCAGGGCAAGGCTGCTGTGTTCAAATGCACGGTTCATTCCATCAGCGTGAAGGAGCTTCCGGAGCTGGATGATGAGTTCGCGCAGGATGTGTCTGAGTTTGATACGCTGGAAGAATACCGTAAAGATGTAGAGGCGAAGCTTCTGGAGCAGAAGCGCGATGCGATGAAGCGTGAGAAGCAGAATAAGGCTGTGGATAAAGCGGCGGCGAATGCCCAGATGGATATTCCGACGCCGATGGTTGACGAGCAGATCAGCCGTATGGTAGATGAGTTCGGCGCGCAGATCCAGAGACAGGGACTGAGCCTGAATCAGTATCTGGAGTATACCGGTTCGACGAGAGAAGAGCTGGGAGAGCAGTATCGCTCGGAGGCTCTTCGCCGGATTCAGAATTCTCTGGTGCTGGAGGCGATTGCAGATGTGGAGAACCTTGAGGTCAGTGAGGAGCGCCTGGATGAAGAGATTCAGAAGATGGCGGCTTCTTACCGCATGGAGGCTGACAAGCTGAAGGGGCTTCTTGGCGAGAGCGAGCTTGAGCAGATGAAAGAGGATCTCCGGATTCAGGCGGCTGTGGATCTGGTTACAGACGCAGCGGTAGAAGTAGATCCGGTGGAACCAGACGGCGATGAGCTGGAAGAAATCACGGTTGAGGGTTCTGAGGAAGTGGCGGATGAATTTGAGGAAGTAACGCTTGCCGCTTCTGAGGAGGAAGAATAAGGTTATCATTAAGGGGGAAGGAAAACATGAGTTTTGTGCCGTATGTCATTGAACAGACGGGCAGAGGAGAGCGCTCCTATGACATCTATTCGAGGTTACTGAAGGATCGGATTATTTTTCTGGGAGAAGAGGTAACGGATCTGAGTGCGAACCTTGTGGTTGCACAGCTCCTGTTTCTGGAGTCTGAGGATCCGAATAAGGATATTCATCTGTATATCAACAGCCCAGGCGGTTCGGTTTCGGCCGGACTGGCGATCTACGATACGATGCATTATGTAAAATGCGATGTCTCGACGATCTGTATGGGTATGGCAGCGAGCATGGGAGCTTTCCTGCTGGCGGGTGGCGCGAAAGGCAAGCGCTATGCGCTTCCGAATTCAGAGATCATGATTCATCAGCCGTCTGGCGGAGCGCAGGGGCAGGCGACCGATATTAAGATTGCCGCGGATCATATCTTAAAGACAAAGAAGAAGCTGAACGAGATGCTTGCCGCAAATACCGGTAAGCCGTTGGACGTGATTGCCGTTGATACGGAGAGAGATAATTTTATGTCCGCCGAGGAGGCGAAGGCCTACGGGCTGATTGACGAAGTGGTTACATCGAGATAGGTAAGACAATCGGGACTGTTGCGGGAATTCATGTAACAGTCCCCTGTAACTATATGGACCAGATTTTCGCACGCGCTGCGAAGACCGATTGATGAGGTGAAGATATGCCGGGTAAAATCATGGAGAAAGTCAGATGCTCCTTTTGCAATAAAACAGAGGATCAGGTACGCAAGCTGATTGCCGGGCCGAACGGCGTCTATATCTGTGACGAATGCATTGATATCTGTGCGGAGATCGTGGAGGAGGAGCTGACCGAGGAATATCTCGGAGAAGATCCGGACGCGATCAACCTGCTGAAGCCTGCTCAGATCAAAGAGTTCCTGGATGAGTATGTGATTGGGCAGGATGCGGCGAAGAAGGCTCTGTCTGTGGCCGTCTATAACCATTACAAGAGAATTACCAGCGGAAAATATCTGGATGTAGAGATTCAGAAGAGCAATATTCTGATGCTGGGACCGACCGGCTGCGGGAAGACGATGCTGGCGCAGACGCTGGCGAGGCTTTTGAATGTTCCGTTTGCGATTGCGGACGCGACTGCCCTGACAGAAGCCGGCTATGTCGGTGAGGATGTGGAAAATATTCTGCTGAAGATTATTCAGGCAGCAGATTACGATATCAAAAAAGCAGAATACGGGATTATTTATATTGATGAGATTGACAAGATAACACGAAAATCCGAGAATGCCTCGATCACGAGGGATGTTTCCGGCGAGGGTGTGCAGCAGGCGCTTCTGAAAATTCTGGAAGGGACGGTTGCTTCCGTTCCCCCGCAGGGCGGGCGCAAGCATCCGCATCAGGAGCTGATTCAGATTGATACGACGAATATTCTTTTTATCTGTGGAGGCGCCTTTGAAGGGCTTGACCGGATCATTGAGAACCGCATGGATCGGAAGGGCATCGGTTTTGGCTCTGAGCTGACGCAGAACAGTGACCGGAATGTCGGCGAGGTTCTGAAACAGGCGCTGCCGGAGGATTTTATTAAATTCGGTATGATTCCAGAATTTATGGGTCGGGTACCGATTGTTGTATCGTTGGATGATCTGGATCGCGATACGCTGATCCGTATTCTGACAGAGCCGAGAAACGCGCTGATCAAGCAGTATCAGGGGCTTTTTGGGCTGGATGACGTAGAGCTTTCCTTTACGCCGGAGGCGATTGAGGCGATCGCAGACCGCACCATCAAGCGTCGGATGGGCGCGAGAGGCCTGCGCGCTATTCTTGAGGATACGATGATGGATCTGATGTTCCGGATTCCCTCGGATAATACGATTGCGACCTGTCTTGTGACAAAAGAAACTGTGGAGGGTACGGGAGAGCCGGAGCTGACCTGGCGCGGCAATGATTATACCCCCAGAAGAAAGCGCAGGTTTCGCCTTTTTGAAGAGACTGCGTAATAGTAAAAAAGAGCGAAAGTGATTTTTCCGGGCAGCAGACCGTCTGCTGCCTGGAATTGTTGAGGCAAACAGAATGGAAGACTTGATACGAAGCATGCCTGTAATCCCGCTGCGCGGCCTGACCGTTTTTCCGACGATGATACTGAGCTTTGATGTCAGCCGGGATAAATCGATCCGGGCGGTAGAAAAAGCGATGGCGGCAGATGAGGCAATATTTCTTGTGACACAGAAAGACCCGGACGCGACTGATCCGGGTCTTACGGATTTATACGAAATTGGCGTGGCAGCGAAGGTTCTCGATGTAGCGAAGCTGCCCAAGAATATTGTGCGCGTGAGGGCGGAAGGCCTTGAACGGGCACGCATACTGGATCTGATAGATCAGGAAAGCCATCTTGAAGCGCAGATAGAGATTCTGGAGGATGAGGAGTTCGAGCTGGATGAGCTGACAGAGGAGGCCATGACGCGGGGGCTGGAGGATCTTCTGACCCGCTACAGCCAGCTGAACCCGAAATTTGGCAAGAATATGCTGCATTCGCTTCTGGAGATCCATGAGTTCGAAAAGCTGACGATGGCGGCCTGTGTCCATCTGCCTGTCCGCTATGACGCGAGACAGAGTCTTCTTGAGACAAAGGATATGGTGGAGCGCTACAGCCTTCTCAGTTCACTTCTTGTCCGTGAGATTGATATTTTGCAGGTGCAAAATGAGATTCAGATCAAGGTGAGAGAGCGCGTGGACAAGAACCAGCGAGAATATGTGCTGCGTGAACAAATCCGCGTGATCCAGGAGGAGCTGGGCGAGGATACGCTGCTTTCGGATGTGCGGCACTATGAAGAAGAAGCGGAGCGCCTGGACGCGCCGGACGAAGTGAAGGAAAAGATACACAAAGAGGCAGAGCGCCTGAAGGGGCTCGGCATGAATTCTGCTGAAAGCTCTGTTTTGCGCGGATACATCGAGACTCTGCTGGAGCTTCCATGGGGAAAAGCCTCGACGGACAACCACGACCTGAAAAATGCCAGAAAGATTCTGGAACAGGATCACTATGGACTTGAGAAGGTTAAGGAGCGTGTCCTGGAATTTCTGGCGGTGCGGACTCTGACGGAAAAGGGGGACAGTCCGATTATCTGTCTGGTAGGCCCGCCAGGCACAGGCAAGACATCCATCGCGCAGTCGATTGCGCGCGCTCTGGAGAAAAAATTCGTACGCATCAGTCTGGGCGGTGTGCGTGATGAGGCGGAGATCCGCGGACATCGCCGCACCTATGTCGGCGCCATGCCGGGACGGATTGCGGACGGCCTGCGGCAGGCAGGCGTCAAAAATCCGCTGATGCTGCTGGATGAGATTGACAAGGTAAGCAGCGATTATAAGGGGGATACTTCCTCCGCGCTGTTAGAGGTGCTGGATTCAGAGCAGAACAATCGCTTCCGCGATAACTATGTGGAGCTTCCGATTGATTTGTCGGAGGTGTTGTTTATCGCCACGGCGAATGATGTGCATACGATTCCGAGGCCGCTGCTCGACCGCATGGAGCTGATTGAGGTGACAAGCTATACCGCGAATGAAAAGTATCATATCGCGCGGGAGCACCTGATGAAGAAGCAGCTGGAGCGTAACGGACTCAAAAAGGGTCAGCTGACGCTCTCTAAGTCCGCGCTGGAAGCGGTGATTGAAGGCTATACCAGAGAGGCCGGGGTGCGTCAGCTGGAACGCAGACTGGATGAGATCTGCCGAAAAGCGGCCAGAGAAATTCTGGAGGACGGAGCCTCTGCGGTAAAGGTGACGGGAAAGAATTTGGAACACTATCTGGGGCGTAAGCGCAGCAACATCCTGATGCGGAATGCGAAAAATGATGTTGGCATTGTGCGCGGACTGGCCTGGACAAGTGTCGGCGGCGACACGCTGCAGATTGAAGTGAATACCATGCCTGGAAAAGGAGAGTTTCTGCTGACCGGGCAGATGGGGGATGTGATGAAGGAGTCCGCACGGACTGCGATCAGCTATGTGCGCTCCCTGGGAACGCAGTATAAGATTGATCCGGAATTCTTTACAAAGAATGATATCCATATCCACATTCCGGAGGGCGCGGTGCCCAAGGACGGACCTTCCGCCGGCATTACGATGGCAACCGCAATTCTCTCCGCAATCACGGAGATACCGGTGCGCGCGGATGTGGCGATGACTGGTGAGATTACGCTGCGCGGCAGGGTTCTGGCGATCGGCGGTCTGAAAGAGAAGCTTCTTGCCGCAAAGCAGGCAGGCATCACAACGGTGCTGGTGCCGGCGGAGAACAAAGCGGATGTCGCGGAGATCCAGGATGAGATCAAAGACGGGCTGAAGATTCTTTTTGTGAGCGCGATGCCGGAGGTGCTGAAAGCGGCGCTGGCGACAGGATAAAAGGAAGAAAAAGATGATTATAAAACAGGCGAGCCTTGAAACAGTATGCGGGATTACAAGCAGGCTGCCCGAAAACGACAGGCCGGAGGTCGCGTTCGCGGGGAAATCAAATGTAGGAAAATCCTCTCTGATCAATACGCTGATGAACCGCAAATCTCTGGCGCGGACGAGTTCACAGCCGGGTAAGACGCAGACGATCAATTTCTATAACGTCAATGACAGTCTCTATCTGGTGGATCTGCCTGGCTACGGCTACGCGAACGTACCGCAGTCGGAAAAGGAAAAATGGGGGAAAATGATCGAGCGTTACCTGCATTCCTCTTCGCAGCTGAAGGCTGTATTTCTGCTGATCGATATCCGCCATGAACCGGGACAGAATGATAAGACGATGTATGAGTGGGTCTGCGCAAATGGATATGAGCCGGTGATACTGGCGACGAAGCTGGATAAAATCAAGCGCAGCCAGATTCAGAAACAGCTAAAGCTCATACGGGAGAGCCTGTGCCTGCTTCCGGGTACAAAGATGATCCCGTTTTCTTCTCAGACCAGGCAGGGGCGTGAAGAAGTGTGGGAGCTGATCGGGGAATTCTGCTCGGATTCTCCGGAAGCAGCTGCCTTGCCGGAGCGAAGCGCAGACAGCGTCCGGCGATAGCCGGGAAACTCCTTAAGCAGTTCTGTGCATCAAAAAACCGCAGTCACGTGACGGTGTGGCTGCGGTTTTCCTATTTTAGCATTAAGCCATTGTATTGACTGCCTTGGTCAGACGGGAAACCTTTCTCGCTGCGTTGTTCTTGTGATAAACGCCTTTGGTAGCTGCTTTATCAATCGTAGAAGTCGCTGCAAGCAATGCCGCTTCCGCTGCTGCCTTGTCGTTTGCCGCAACAGCTGCTTCCACTTTCTTCATTGCGGTCTTTACAGAAGACTTGATGGATTTATTTTTGTCATGTTTCTTCTGAGAAACAAGAATTCTCTTCTTTGCAGACTTGATATTAGCCAATTCGGACACCTCCCAACTTTACGTAATTCATGGTTTGTTTATAAACGGACACGGTCGTTTCTTGTAAACGCACTAGATTATCTTAGTCCAAACAAGAACTTCTGTCAAGCATTTTTTCATGTTCAGACATTTTTGTAGTAGATATACATCAGGCCTTTTAGCAGCAGAGCGTCATCGAGCAGAATCTCATGCGTGCAGTGAGGGGTGATCCTTGCCGCCAGACCTCCGGTAGCGATTACCGTGGCCTTTTCACCGATCTCCTGCTCGATCCGGTCGATCATGCCGTCGATGCAGGCGGCATTTCCGTGAATAATGCCGCTTTTCATACACTCGGCGGTGTTTTTTCCGATCAGACGCTTCGGTGCCTCCAGACTGATGCGTACCAGCTGGGATGTCCGGCTGACGAGGGAGTCCAGAGAAACGCGGATGCCGGGAAGAATCATGCCGCCAATATAGTTTTTATTCGAATCAATCACTGAGAGCGTCGTCGCTGTCCCCATATCAATGATAATCAGGGGAGCCGGATGCTCCGCAATCGCAGCGACCGCATTGACAATCAGGTCGCTGCCGACCTGCGCCGGGTTATCCATCAGGATATTCAGGCCGGTCTTTACGCCGGGACCCACCACCATCGGGCGGATACCGATAATCTTTTGTACGGCTTCGCAAAACAGGTTCGTGAGAGGCGGTACAACGGAGGAAATAATCGCGCCGGAGAGCTCCTCCCGGTCTATCTTATAGAGCTCCAGAACATTTTTGATGCTGATCGCGTATTCCAGTACCGTGCGTGAGGGCGCTGTGGACAGGCGTTCTACGAAGAGAATGCTCTGATCGCGGCAGCAGCCGATGACAGTGTTCGTATTTCCGATGTCGATTGCCAGAATCATGGCGGTACCTCCTGTTATTTCTGTGAAAATTTTGCAGCTGTCAGGAACTGCACAGACATTTGCTGCGAAGGTGAAAGACAGTAATTCGTAATTTGCTTACGCGCGTGCGCGGCGCGGCGCGGCCGCCGGCACAAAATGAGCTTTATACAGAGCGATGCCGACCGCGCCGGTGAGGATCGTGGAAGAGATCATCTCGCATACAGCGTTGACGCCGACAAATCCGCAGATAAACAGAAGAACATTCTGGCCTCCCATCAGGTTCTGCATATACTCTGTATTTCCAAACAGCAGCACGAGCGCGCTCATGAAGAACAGGGTGTTCAGAAAAGCGGAACAGAAGCCAGTCACAAAGCAGGCCACGGAAGTATTCACTGCTTTTCTGACGCCGCGGAAAATATATCCGAGAAGCAGTCCGTCAAGGAATCTGGGTACAAAGCGCTGAATGAAAGCCAGCAGCGGGTTGATGCCAAACAGGATGGCTCCCATGGCGCTGGTGCCGCCGATGCCGATGCACTGGAGAAAGCTGGTCAGACCGAAAACGGAGCCGGTCACAGCGCCGCCGACCGGACCGAGCGTAATCGCAGCAATCGCTACAGGAATCACATTGAATGTGATCGCGAGCGGGCCGATATTCAGATATCCGAGCGGGGTATAGGCCATGAGAAGTAGAATGGCGGTCATGAGACCAAGAATGACGAGCTGCGAGGTGTTGAATTTTGTGTTTGTGTTCATTTGATTTGTCCTCCTTGTTATTATTCCCTGCAGGAAAGAACGCCGCGAATGCGCCGGATGCGGCTGCCGGAAAGCTACCCTCCATGGCGGTAGGATGCTTTAGGCGAAATGCCGGTTCGTCAGGCGCCGGAAAACTCTGAAGCACAGGCGTGGGTTCTTTTCAAATTGGGATACAACACAACTACCGGCACAGTATACCACAAAGCAAGGCGGGGATACAAGAGAAAAATACTACAGGCGAACGACAAAAAACTTCTCCCCAAAATCTGTCATATTTTTCTTTCTTTTGTCACATTTCAGCATGGTTTACGTTTCTATGTCTTGTCAATCGCACGGGTACAGGGGAGAATGGCGGCTGTTTCTGTCGGAACTGCTCGATGAGATTTTCTTGCGAATTCAGGCGAAAAAAATATAATAGAGGCAGGCCGATTGAAACGGCGGCACAAAGGGGGAAACGGGCAATGCGGTTTCCCAAATATAAGGAGAGGAGTATAAATTATGAATAAGCTGAATGTCGCTATTGCGGATGACAATGACAGGATGGTGCAGCTGCTGGATCACCTTGTCAGCAGTGATGAGGAGCTGCAGGTGGTCGGCAAAGCAGGAAATGGAGAAGAACTGATTGAAATTATAAAGGAGAAAGAGCCGGATGTGGTTCTCCTGGATATTATCATGCCGAAGCTTGACGGCCTGGGCGTGATGGATCGGGTCAACCGGGAACCCGATATGAAAAAACCGGCGTTTATCGTCATATCCGCGGTCAGCCAGCAAAAGACAACAGTGGAAGCGTTCAATCTCGGTGCGGAATATTATATATTGAAACCATTTGACCAGGAAAATGTACTGAACCACATCAAGCGGGTGCGCTCGCGCAGTGAGCGCGTTCTGCCAGGAAGCCGGCGTGAGCTTCCCGTGGAAAGCCAGGCGGATTATATGGAACAGAATCTGGAAACCGATGTGACAAATATCATTCACGAGGTCGGTGTTCCGGCCCACATCAAAGGCTACCAGTACCTTCGCGACGCGATTATTATGTCGGTGACCGATTCGGAGATGCTCAATTCGATCACGAAAATCCTTTATCCGACGATTGCGAAAAAACATCAGACTACGTCAAGCCGCGTAGAGAGGGCAATCCGGCATGCGATTGAGGTTGCCTGGAGCCGGGGAAAGATGGATACGATCGAGGAGCTGTTTGGATATACTGTCAGTAATGGAAAGGGAAAGCCAACAAATTCCGAATTTATCGCTTTGATTACAGATAAGATTCGGCTTGATTATAAAAAAAGAAAGTAATTGAAAACGGCTGGCAGGGAAAGAATCTTTGCCGGCCCATTTTTATCTTGCAAGAATCGTATACCGGGTATATAATACACTTCGATATCCGAGCAAAACAGTCGGGATTACGGAGGATTGATATGACTGAGAAATTATTACAGGTAAAGAATTTATCTGTCAGGGTAGAGGAAAAAGAGATTTTGCATGGGATTGACCTGGAGATTGGCAGGGGCGAGACCCATGTGCTGATGGGACCGAACGGCGCCGGAAAGTCGACGCTCGGCTATGCGCTGATGGGCAACCCATCTTACGAGGTGACGGGAGGCGAGATCCTTTTTGACGGAAAAGATCTGGCGGATACGTCTGTGGCGGAGCGCGCGAAAGCGGGATTGTTTCTGTCGTTTCAGAACCCGCTGGAGGTACCGGGGATTACGCTGAGTAATTTTATCCGCAGCGCGCTGGAACAGCGGACCGGGGAGCGCATTCGCCTGTGGGACTTTCGGAAAGAGCTGGAAGCGAAGATGGAAGTTTTGCAGATGGACAAGTCCTACGCGAAGCGTGACCTGAATGTCGGATTTTCCGGCGGAGAGAAAAAGAAAGCGGAGATTCTGCAGCTTCTGATGATGAAGCCCTCGCTCGCGATTCTGGATGAGACGGATTCCGGACTGGATGTTGACGCGGTGCGTACGGTTTCCCGCGGCGTGGAGGAATACCAGAAGGATAAGGACGGTTCTCTGCTGATTATTACGCACAGCACCCGGATTCTGGAAGCACTGCATGTCGATGTGACCCATGTGCTGGTAGACGGAAGGATTGTAGCGGAAGGAGACGCCTCGCTGGTAGACGAGATTAATGAGAAGGGTTTCGAGCAGTACCTGTAAAAAAAGATGGACTTCGCCTGCCGCATATCCGGCCGGAGGAAAGACAGAAAGCAGGAAATGGAAACCGGAGGTAATGACAGAGCATGAAAGAAAAGACCTGGGTTGAGGACGTCAACCGCAGTATATATGATATTAAAAATGAAGAGAAGGATGTCTACCGGCTGAAAGCAGGACTGACACCGGAGATCGTGGCGCAGATTTCCGACGAAAAGCACGACCCTGACTGGATGCGGGAATTCCGGCAGAGATCCCTGGAGATTTATAATGAGATTCCGGTGCCGGACTGGGGACCGTCGATTGAAGGTCTGAATATGGACAAGATCGCGACCTATGTGCGGACGAATACAGATATGAAAGGGAGCTGGGATGATGTGCCGGAGGAGATCAAAAAGACCTTTGATCTGCTGGGCATCCCGCAGGCGGAACGAGAGTCGTTGGCGGGCGTCGGCGCGCAGTATGACTCCGAGCTGGTCTATCATAATGTAAAGAAAGAGGTCGCGGAGCAGGGAGTAGTATACACCGATATGGAGAGTGCCCTGAATGGAGACTACGCGGATATGGTAAAGAGCCATTTTATGAAGCTGGTACCTCCGCGCGACCATAAATTTGCAGCCCTGCACGGGGCGGTCTGGTCAGGCGGTTCTTTTGTCTATGTGCCGCCCGGCGTAAAGGTGGATATTCCGCTGCAGTCCTATTTCCGGCTGAACGCGCCGGGGGCAGGACAGTTTGAACATACCCTGATTATTGTAGATGAGGGGGCGGACCTGCACTTTATCGAGGGCTGCTCGGCGCCGAAGTATAATGTCGCGAATCTGCACGCAGGCTGCGTGGAGCTTTTTGTCGGGAAAAATGCCCGGCTGCGCTATTCGACGATTGAAAACTGGTCGAAAAATATGTACAACCTGAATACGAAGCGGGCGCGCGTCGAGGCGGGCGGCAAAATTGAGTGGGTGTCCGGCTCTTTTGGCTCCCATGTTTCCTACCTGTATCCGATGAGCATTCTGAACGGGGATGGCGCGCGGGCGGAATTTACCGGCGTCACCTTTGCGGGACAGGGGCAGAACCTGGATACCGGTGCAAAGATGGTGCACAACGCGCCGAATACTTCCTCTTACATGAATACGCGTTCGATCTCGAAAAGCGGCGGCATCAGTACCTTCCGCAGCTCTGTGGTGGTGAATCCGAAGGCGAAACACAGCAAATCATCGGTTTCCTGTCAGTCACTGATGCTGGATCGCATTTCCCGGTCAGATACGATTCCGGCGATGGATATCCGCACCAGCGACGCGGACATCGGTCATGAGGCGAAGATCGGGCGGATCAGTGACGAAGCTGTCTTTTATCTGATGTCGCGCGGGATTCCGGAGGATGAGGCGCGCGCGATGATCGTCAGTGGTTTCGCGGATAACGTTTCCAAGGAGCTGCCGGTTGAGTACGCGGTCGAGATGAATAACCTGATCCGCCTTGAGATGAAAGGAAGCATCGGGTGATATCCGGGAAGCTGCCGGCCGCGGGAGGAGCGCTGTTCTATTCCTTTGAGGGAATGGAGAGCAAAGCCCGAATGGCTGTTCAGCAATCGGGATATAAAGAATCAGGCCACAGAGAGGAGTAAGATCATGGATATGACAGTAAACCGGCTGCCCGCCCCGACCTGGAACTGGCTGCGCGTGAATGAGGGATGCTTACGCAGCGTACCGGTTCCGGAAGAAGGATCGATCGAGACGGAGACGCCGGATACGATTTTATACAGCTATTATAATAAGGAAGAAAAAGAATTTTACACAGATATCCAGGGCGGTGTGGGAGCGGATCTGGATGCGCTGCTGGATCAGAGCAATGGCGGCTTCCATAACTGGGAGATTGCTTCCGGAGTAAAAGAGAGCGCGCCGGTGCGCCTGCGTTTTTGCTATGAGGCAGGAAAGCCGGTGCAGAACCGTATTGCTATCCATGCGTGTGAGAACAGCGAGATTACAGTGATCATGGATTTTCGCGGAGAAGACGCGGGCAGCGCGGATACCATGCAGCAGAATCAGCCGGATTTTGCCGCAGTGCAGACCAGAATCAGCGCGGAGCGCGGAGCAAAGGTGCATCTGGTGCAGATTCAGAAGCTGCCAGAGTCTTTTGTGTTCCTGAATGACGTCGGCACTTCCTGCGGCGGGGGCGCACAGATCGAGACAATTCAGATTGTGCTTGGCGGCGGAGAGACCTACATGGGGATGCGCACCGACCTGAGTGCGAAGGCAAGCACCCTGGAGAGTAAAATCGGTTATCTGCTGGACAAAAAAGAGTCCCTGGATATGAACTATGTGGCATATCACACTGGCGCGAAGACGACAAGCCGTATGGATGTCTCCGGCGTACTGCGCGGAGAATCAAAGAAGCTGTTCCGCGGCACAATTGATTTCCGGAACGGGTCGGTCGGCGCAAAGGGCGATGAGAAAGAAGACGTTCTGCTGTTTTCAGAGGGCGTAGTGAACCGGACGGTTCCTCTGATTCTCTGCGAGGAAGAGGATGTGGAGGGCAATCACGGCGCGACGATCGGACGGCTGGATGAAGCCCTGCTGTTTTACCTCGCTTCCCGCGGGATTGAGGAGCAGGAAATCTATGAGATGATGGCGCGGGCGCGGATTGACGCGATTTGCGGTGAGATCCCGGATGAAAAAACGCGGGAGCTGGTGCAGGGATATCTTGCGTGAGTGGGAACTGAGGGACGAATTTACCCTGTAGGGGCGAGGAACTTGCTCCGCCCGAAAACAACAGAGGCAAAAGACGCAGGAAAGGATCATTTTTATATGCCAGAAACAAATCGAAATGACTGGAAGAACAAATGGAACATAGAAGACATCCGCCGGGACTTTCCGCTGCTTCAGAATACGGACTATGCCTACCTGGACAATGCGGCGACTTCTCAGAAGCCGGCTGCAGTGCTGGATGCGGTGCGGGATTTCTATGAGACGAAGAACGCGAATCCGTTCCGCGGCCTTTATCCTTTGAGCGAAGCGGCGACGGAGGCGTATGAGAATGCGCGGTGGATTGTAAAGGATTTTATCAATGCAAAAAGCACAGAGGAGATCATTTTTACGCGGAACGCCTCGGAAAGCCTGAATCTGGTCGCTTACAGCCTGGGCAGCGTTCTGTTTCAGCCGGACGACGAGATCGTAGTGAGTATCGCGGAGCACCACAGCAATATGCTGCCCTGGAGGCAGGCGGCGGAGCGCGCAGGCGCGAAGATTGTCTACCTGGAGTGTGATGAGAATGGTGAATTTACGGAAGAAATGCTCCGCGGCGTGCTTACGGAGCGGACACGGCTGGTCGCCATCACGCAGGTATCCAATGTTTTCGGACGCAGGAATGACATCAGACGATTCGCGGAAGTCTGTCATGAGAAGGGGATTGTGATCGTAGCGGACGGCGCGCAGAGCGTACCGCATATGGCGGTCGACGTACAGGAGCTGGACGTGGACTTCCTGGCCTTTTCCGGTCATAAGATGCTTGCGCCGGACGGCATTGGCGTTCTTTACGGAAAGAAAAAGTGGCTGAAAAAGATGCCGCCTTTTTTAAGCGGAGGCGAAATGATCGAGTCTGTAACGCGCGACAAGGTGGTCTATGCCGAGCTGCCGCACAAATTCGAGGCGGGCACGGTCAATGCGGGCGGAGCGGTCGGTCTTGGAGAGGCGATCCGCTATATCCAGAGGCTGGGCTTTGACTGGATCGAGGAGAGGGAACGGCAGCTGACCATGCTTGCTTACTCTCAGATGAAGGAGATTCCGGGCATACGGGTGTTTGGCTCGGAGGATGCGGCGGACCATCACGGTATCCTGACCTTTACCGTGGACGGCGTCCACCCGCACGATGTTTCAGAAATCTTAAGCGCGGCGAAGATTGCGGTGCGTGCGGGACATCACTGCGCACAGCCGCTGATGCAGCATCTGAAGGTCGGCTCCACGACCAGAGTCAGCCTCGCGTTTTACAATACTGAGGAAGAGATTTCGCGCTTTACGAAGGCGCTTGGCCAGGTAAGGAGGAACATGGGATATGGAGAGTAGAACCTTTTACAATGAAATACTGATCGATCACAACCAGCATCCCGGTCACAAGCATGAGCTTCCGGACGCGAACCTGGTGCTTGAAGGCGTCAATCCAAGCTGCGGCGATGATATTTTTCTGCATCTGAAAGTAGAAAACGACACGATTGTGGACGGCTCCTTCGCAGGAGACGGGTGCGCGATCTCCCAGGCCTCCGCGGATATGATGCTTGACCTGATTATCGGGAAATCCAGCGAAGAAGCGCTGCATCTGGCTGATATTTTTCAAAGGATGATCCACGGGGAAATCACAGACGATGAGATGGAAGAACTGGAAGAAGCCGGTGCGCTGCAGGATATTGCCCATATGCCGGCCCGTGTGAAGTGCGCGATGCTTGGCTGGCGGACGATGAAAGAGCTGCTGGACGAAGAAGAGTAAATAGTATGGAACGGTGCAATACGGGCGGAAAGAAAATACGGACATGAAATTTCAATACAAACACACGATTTACGCCTGCTTTATCGGTTACACGGTGCAGGCGATTATCAACAATTTCGCGCCGCTGCTGTTTCTGACCTTTCAGTCACAGTATGGGATTACCCTGGATAGAATCGCGCTGCTGACCGGGCTGAATTTTGGCATTCAGCTGCTGGTTGACCTGCTTTCGGCAAAATTTGCGGACAGAATCGGCTACCGGCCCTGTGTGGTTGGCGCGCATGTGTTTTCCGCCGCCGGTCTGCTTTTGCTGCCGGTCTTGCCGGAGCTGCTTCCGAATGCCTATGCGGGACTTTGCATTGCGGTAGCTGTATACGCGCTTGGCGGCGGCCTGCTGGAAGTGCTGGTCAGCCCGATCATGGAGGCCTGTCCGGGCGACGAAAAAGCAAAGGCAATGAGCCTTCTGCATTCCTTTTACTGCTGGGGGCATGTCGGCGTGGTGCTGCTCTCCAGCCTGTTTTTTGCGGTATTCGGTATTCAGAACTGGAGGATTCTGGCGGTCATCTGGGCGATTGTGCCGATCGCGAACGGAATCCTGTTTTCAAAAGTGCCCATCGGTTCCCTGCTTGAAGAAGGGGAAGAAGGCTACAGCATTCGGAAGCTGGCGTCGATGCGCATTTTCTGGGTCTTTATGCTGTTGATGGCGTGTGCGGGCGCCTGCGAACAGGCAGTGAGCCAGTGGGCGAGCGCTTACGCGGAGAGCGGACTTGGCGTGCCAAAAACCATTGGCGATCTGGCAGGTCCGCTCCTTTTTGCGGTGACGATGGGAAGTGCGCGTCTCTTTTATGGAAAATCCGGTGAAAAAATTGATCTCAAAAGATTTATGTGGGCAAGCGCCGCCCTGTGCTTTTGCAGTTACCTGATCATAGGACTTTCAACCGTGCCGGTTCTTGGGTTTTTGGGCTGTGCGCTCTGCGGCCTGTCTGTGGGTATTCTGTGGCCGGGGACATTCAGCCTTGGCACGCAGGCGATGCCCAAAGGCGGGACAGCGATGTTTGCCCTATTTGCGCTCGCCGGAGATGTCGGCTGCAGCGGAGGACCGACCTTTGTGGGGACAATGGCAAACCTCTTCGGCGGGAAGCTGAACCTGGGGATTCTTGCCGGAATCGTATTTCCGGTTTTGCTGCTGATCGGGCTGACGCTTGAGAAACAGGCAGAAAAAGCATAAAAGGGAGGCAGACACATGGGTATGAGCCGCGGAATCAGTCAGAAGATATTTCTGGAATTAAATCCTCCTTCGGAAGAAGATAACCGCTCCTCCTGGCAGCGTATACAAGACGCTTTGTCAGGAGAAGGCTGTGAGGATATAAAGGCGTCTGCTTCTGTGCTGCGCAAATTATATCCTCTCTGCGAAGAAGCCGGCTGGAAGCTGACGGTTTCGCTATGCTATGACGGTAGAGGCTGGGAGGCGGTCGATCTGGAGGCGGGCGATACCCGTGATGCGCATTACGGCCTTGCGGTGGATTTTGGCAGTACGACAGTGGTCATGCAGCTTGTCAACTGCAGCACCGGAGAAATCGCCGCACAGGAGAGTGCGTACAATCAGCAGATCGCGTTTGGAGAAGATATCCTTACGCGCATCTTTTATGCGCATGACCGCGGCAGAACTTTGCCGCCTGCGGCCGATGCAGGCGAGGGGGAGCGCAGCCATTCGCCTGGTCCGATGATACACGAAGGTTTGCCGGAGCGTCTGGAAGAGATTCGGCTGGCGACGGTGGATACGATCACCGGATTGATGGAAAGCATTGCTGCGAAAACCGGCATTGATACGAAGAAAAGTCTTTCTATGGTGGCAGCAGGTAATACAACGATGATCCATTTTTTGATCGGGATGGACGCATTTTGTGTCTTCTCCGCGCCGTATGCAGTCCAGGCAGATCAGCCGGGATTCTTAAGGGGAGAGGAGATGGGTATCCCGATTCAGGGATATGTATTCTGCTATCCGGGAAAGGCAAATTATCTGGGCGGGGATATCATCAGCGGGATGGTGGCGACGGATCTGTATCACAAAGAGTCGATTTCCCTGTTTTTTGATGTGGGGACGAATGGAGAACTGGTAGTTGGAAACCACGATTTCCTGCTTTGCGGCGCCGGGGCAGCCGGCCCTGCGCTGGAAGGCGGCGTTGTGAAGACAGGGATGCGCGCGTCGGATGGCGCGGTGCAGCACATTCGATTGTCTCAGACATGTGCTGCCGAACTAGATGTCATCGGCGGCGGCGCGCCAATGGGAATCTGCGGTTCGGGAATTATCGATCTGATCTCCGAGCTTTTCCTGCATGGCCTGATTGACCTGCGCGGAAAATTCGTTCCGGAGTCAGGCGATGCCATCTCCTGGCGCCCGGAAGAGGGGGAATATGCTTTTTGCTACGCGCCGGGCCTGTGGTTCTATCAGAGTGATATTCAGGAATTCATCCGCACAAAGGCGGCGGCTTACACGATGATGGAGTATCTTCTCTCTGAGACAGGGCTTGGCCTGGACGATGTGACGGATTTCCATATGGCAGGTGCGTTTGGAACACATGTAAACAAAGAGTCCGCGATCAATATTGGCATGTATCCAGACGTTGCTCTGGAGCGGATTCACGCAGAAGGGAATACCTCTCTGAAAGGGGCGCATATGCTGCTGCTTGACCGGCAAATCGTGGAAGAATTGCCGGGAATCCTTGACCGGATGACTTATGTGCAGTTTGGCGCTGTTGAGGATTTTCTGCAGAAAATGACGGCGGCATCTGCGCTGCCACATACGGATCTGGAGCGGTACCCGTCGGTGAAAGCGCGGCTTGCTGCCAGAAAAAATCCGCCCATAGCCAGGTGATTCCAGGCGATGGAGCGGATTTTGCTATATGGGTATGATATTCATTCGGAATAAGAATAATAAAAATCCTGCTCCGGATACTGTGCGCGCATAGCTGCTGCCTGTTCGGAGGTACAGTAAATTGTGCGCAGATTCGGAAGCGCGTCCAGCCCGTCGTAGCTTTCACAGACACTGGAATAGATTTTCAGCGTAGAAAGCTCTGTCAGCGCGGACAGGCCATCGAAATCTGTGATGGTGGCGTCTTTTATATCCAGAGTCTGTAAGGAGGGAAAATCTATCCCGTCCAGCGAGACCGTCTCCATCGAGCCAACGTATATGCCAAGGTCTTTCAGATCAGGGATCGGAGAAAGCTCTCCCAGCGAATATCCGTTCATGGAATGCACATATAACGTCTCCAGAGAAAGCGTTTTAAGTGCCTGTATTACCGACTCGGAGAGATGATCAATCTCCAGGGAGACCAGATTTTCCAGCAAGCCAAGCTCTGTGTAGTCCGTCAGATAGACCTGGAACAGGTTCAGCACTTCGATCGAACTGTTTTGCAGCCCTTCAAGGGAGCAAATCGCAGTCGCACTGATGTTGAGCTCCCGCAGACTGCCAAGGCTGGCGATCACGGATACATCCTGAATGTCGAGTGCGGCCAGGTTTAAAACGGTGATATCTGTATTCCCTTCTAACGGAGACAAATCGGTCAGGGGGTTATAGCCAAGGCCAAGCTCTGTGACAGTAAGTCCGCTTTCCGCTAATACGGAAATGTCCGTAATCTGCTGCCGATAGAGACATACAGTGGTCAGATTCGGCATATGCGTCAGATCCTCCAGGGACGAAATCGTGCCGGTCTCTTCGTACAGGCCGCTTTCGCGCATCGCATCATCGTATACATAGGGATAATCCCCCTGAAACCAGATCTCGTCATCATCTGAATAAATCTGCAGTCCCATAATGTGCAGAGCAACCACCTGTTCCAGATCGGATTCTGTGATAGATTCTCCATTTGTAAGACCAAGCTGCTGACGCACTGCTTCTTCGATCAGAGGCTCTGTGAACGTATATTCGGACGAGGCGTCGGCTGCGCCGCCTGTGACGGATACGCGGGAAGCTTCTATATTGAGAGTGGAAGTCCGGGCTTTGTCCAGGCGAATGACCAGATGCAACAGCAGTGCGGTGGTAACAGCCAGGATCAGACAGAACGCACCAATCAGAACAGCGGTAAGACGGAGTCTTTTTCTGTTTTTTGGTCTGACGTCCTGCGCCGGTTCAGAAGAGGGGAGCGGTTCTGCTTTTATCTGTGCATTTTCTCCGTGGGCAGAGGCATCGGTCTGCGGCAAAGCGTCAGAGGGCGAGGGGAGTGGCTGCCTGGCGGATTCCCGGCTTATATATGGGAATCTGGCTGCAAGCAGGTCGCCCAGCATTTCCCTTGCGGACTGATAGCGGTTCTGCGGGTCAAACATGGTTGCCCGGCGGATGATGTCGGCTACGGGACGCTCAATCTCATCCAGAAGCGAAGAATTTAAATCATATTCGCCGGTCAGACTGTAAAACAACACTACTCCCATCGAGTACAGGTCGCTGCGGGTGTCGCATTGCTGGTAGCCGAACTGCTCCGGCGGGGCTGTGAGCCGCGTGCCCATCGGAATCGTATCGCTGTTTTTTTCGGACTGATAAAGGCGGGAAATCCCGAAGTCAATAAAATGGCAGACTCCATCCACATCAATCACAATATTCTGAGGCTTAATATCCCGATGAATCAGAGGCGGGGTCATCGAGTGCAGAAACTGCAGCGTATCTGTCAGGGAGATAATATAATCCAGAGTCTGGCAGACTGGAAGACCGGGCTGTTTATAGTTTGTCTCACACAGCTCTTCCAGTGTTTTCCCTTCGATATATGTGCGAATATAAAAAGTCACCTTCGATGACGGATCCTCATAGAGCAGAACCGTGTAAGGAAAGCGCTGAGAATATTCTGCATTCATGGAAGTATGAATTTCGTCCAGAATGCTCTTTTCGTTCGCCAGCAGTCCGACAAAGACCGGATCTGAGGCGGTTTTTAAAAGATACAGGCTGTCCGAGGATTTTTCCTGGAGAAGATAAGAGGCGCTCTCTCCGGAATTTTTCAGGCAGGAGCGCACTTCATAAGTTTCTGCCAGAACATCCGGAAGGACAGAAGCGTATTCATCAGTCCAGCTTTTCATGCCGTATTATTCCTCCTCGCCAGAAGGTATCCCGCGGTTTTCGAAGGATAAGTTCTTAGAGCGTTTTTCGTAAAGCGGAAGCTCTCCTTCCTGAATCAGCATATCGTTGGCCTGCTGCATCGTATACTTTTTTTTCAATCGCATAGATCAAGATGGCGTCGCGCCGTACCCGCGGGTACAAAGCCCCGTGACCTGCCAGGCGGAGCATCTGCGAAGTCTCCTGGTAGGTAGCTGACATACAGAAAGCAATGCGCAGGACAATATTCCGTCCGGGCATCTTTTTCCCGCTCTGAACATGGTAGAAATAGGAACGCTCAATACCGCTTTCGACAATAATATCTTTGGGCGTTACGTCATGCTTTTCCATTAAATGAAACAGATAATGGCAGAACACCGGATCCTCTGTCTTGTCATGGTAAGCTTCCTTTATTTCTGAAAAATCATCTGACCTTTTGATCAGGCTGAGAAGCTGGGATGTCGTCATTTTTTTCTTGCCGTTCTCCTGTGCCAAAGGAATTCCCTCCCCGCAATTTATGATACCTGATATTCCGGACAGAGCCGCCAGGGGCTTTCTATCCGGAATGATAGTGTTTATACAATGTATGGCGAATGCCGTTTCCTGGTAAGTATATCACACGAGACCGAAAGAAAGCAATTCCTTCCCCGATTTGATATAAAAAGTCTTCTGACAGAACACAAAATATCTTCTGCAAAAACGACAGACGGGAAAGGATTTGCCTCAGGCAGGCGGAATTCCGGATGTAGCGGCGTTACATATTTATTACGAAAATATTAATTTTGTTAAACATCACTCATAAAAGCGAAGTCTTCTTTTAGGACACCAAAATAAGTATCGATCGTGTTACAATCGCTGTAAGTGTTGGTCTGTGAATTTTTATATGCAGAAGTCTGGTTGCATATATTCACAGTGCGAACGCAATTTTCCTGACGAAATGATGATTCGACAAGGTTAAGGAGGAAATTCTATGAGGAATAAGAAACGGTTTGCGGCGCTTGCGCTGGCAGCTGTGCTGGCGTTCTCCCAGGTGTCTGCGGTGGCGCCTGCGTCAGCCGTGGTGGCGGAAGAAACAGAAGCCGCTACTGAGTCGTACACGGAAGCTGGTTTCGAAGCAGAAACGGCTGACGGAACGGAAGCAAATTCCGGCGCAGAAGCGGATTCTCAGGAAGCGGCAGATACCGAGGCCGGGACAGAAGCGGGGACGGATGCGGTGACTGAGGATGAGACGGAGGAAGGCTCCGGCAGCGATGCTTCCGGCACGAACGCGGATGGTACGGTTGCCGGGGTGACGTCCGACGGCAGCGCGGCCGATGACACGGAAGACGGGGAAACCGAAGAAAGCGCCGAAACCGAAGCAACCGGGGAAGAGGCAGAAACCGAAGAAAGCGCCGAAACAGAGGATACCGGTGAAAGCGCCGAAACTGAAGAAAGCGCAGAAGACGCGCAGACCGAAGAAAGTACAGAAGCGGATGCAGCCGAAGAGACAGAAACAGAGGCGGCGGATGCGTATGACTACTGGATTGACTGGTCGTACCCGGAGAATACCTCCGAGATGCTCTTAGGCGGCAGAATGGAGATTGTTTTCAGGATTTATTATAATTATTACTGTGCTTCGACGGATGAGTGGTCTTACGATAATGAGGTCGTTGATTTTGAACTTACTTATACAGGCGTGGATGAGGATGTCGTCAGTCTGTCCCAGTCTGCCGAGGAAGATGGAATCCATCTGTATATTGACGGTACAGGCGCGGGCGATACCTCCTTTAAGGTAAAATATGCGACCAGCGACGGTGCCTGGTCGGATTCTGAGTGGATTGGTATTCAGGTCAGGGAGGACGGGTATTATTATCTGTCGGTGGAGAACTATGACATTGAGGTGCCGCTGGGAGAAAGCATCACGGTGGATGAAATGGCGGATGCGGCTGGCCTGACGCTGTTCCATGTGTCTGAGGATGGTGAGACAGAAGCAGTTGAGATCGCGGAGCTTGTGATTTCTTATGTGGATGAGGAATATCAGGACGGCTACTGGTCATCCATTGATGAGGCAGGCCTTGGCGTACGCCTGAACAATGACTGGAGCTGGATTAGTGTGACAGCTTATGATGAAGAGGGAAATGAGCTTGCCAGTACGGGATTGAATTTTCCTTCTGCAGATTACAATGTTGAACTGTTCCTGACGGATGAGAATCTGAATGAGTATGGAGTCTATATCGTCTATGGGTATGAGCAGACGGTAGCGCTGACTCAGTCCGAAGATGACGCGTATGGGCTTCCGGACGGATATTACGTTACCTGGGATATTGAAGATGAGTCCGGATTGCTCGCTTCCGTTGGCAGTGACGATACCAGCCTGACACTTGAGGTAACGGAAGAAGATCTGGACTATGACGGCTGGTGGGCGAATGTCCATGCCACCGTGTACTATGAGGGCAATGAGATCTGCTCTGCAGACAGAGACTTTGAAATCGTGATTCCGCATGCGGAATACTATACATGGGAAGATACGACCCGTGCGCTCGGTGAGGGCGATGGGTATGAAGCGAAAATCGACTGCTATGTGCGCAGCTATGAATATCCGTGGGGAGAAAATACGTCCGTAGAAGTGACAGACCTTTCGGTGGTTTCTCAGTACGAATATACGGATGACGGCGAACAGCTGACGGATGATGTGATCTCTCTGGAAGGCGATGCAGAGTCTGGCTGGAGCATAGGGACGAATACGTATGGCTATGCGATTATGCGCGCAGCCTATACGGATCTGGACGGCGAGGAGCAGACCTTTGAGTTTACCATCTATGTAGAAGGCGAATACTATTCTCTTGAGGCGGTGCGTCCGACCGATACGGATATGATAGCTGTCGGTGAAGACAAAGAGACTGCACTGAAGCTGGTACATGTCTACACGGATGATGAGAACAACGCGGATTCGGAAGAGGCGGATCTTTCCAGTTATACGGTGTGTGTTGAGATCGAGGATGAGAACATTTTAAGCTATGAGCTGACAGAGGGCGGCAGCGTTGTCTTTACTGGCCTGAATGAGGGTGGAACGAGAGCCTGGATCACAGTTCTGGATGAAGAGGGTAATGAGGCAGCCAGCACGGATCTCTGGTGGAATGTCACGGCAGACTACTGGGATATCACCGGAACGCTGGAAAATGTCGGTCTCGGAGAGAGTCCGGACTGGAGTGTTCTTAGCCTGGTACATACCTATGTGGATGAAAACGGGGATCAGCAGACCGATTCTTATCTGCTTGATGAATATGCAGCCGATGGCGTGAATTCTGAATTTGAGATTGATGGAACATGGTATCGCATTTATATTGGCGATTATGACGAAAATAGATGGACAGTGGAAGAAGGCACGGAAGATGCGCTGGTTCCGACTCTGATACGTACGGGTACCTGGTGGACAGATGTCTGGGCTGTGGCTCAATATTATGATGAAAATGATGAAGAATGGTATGACCTGATCGGGAACTGGTTTTCAGTAGATGAACTGGTTTATGCAGCTTCTCTTTCCAATGATTCGGCAGATGGCAGCTGGGTAATTTATGCGGGAATTGATATGACCGTGTCTTATGAATTGTCAGATGACAGTGATACAATTCCGGATGATGCAGAGTATATCTGGGCTGTGCAGTACTGGGATGACGATGAGCAGGAGATGCTGGACGTTTATGAGGATCTGGCGACCTGGGCAGAGAATGAGGATGGCACGATTACGATCACGACTTATTCTGATGAGCGGGAAATCCGTGTCAGCCTGCAGGTAATGTATGGCGATAATGAAATTATCTGGGCGGAAGAGTGGATTTCCACGAGAACGGAAGGCAGCTACCTGAGTATTTATGTAGAAAACGGCGGCCTGCTTTTTGGAGAGACGAAGGATATCATTGCAGTTTATGGCGATGATTCTGAGGCGCTTACCGTTACAGATGTGGAAGTGGTAAGCTATAATGGCTGGGATGAATATGATGCCGGAGAAGCATCGGATCTCGTCTATGCTTCCATATCAGGGGATAGCGAAAATGGCTGGACGGTGACCGGAAACACAGAAGGGAACGATGGCCTGGCAGTTCTGAATGTTACTTATGTCGATCCATATACCGGTGAAACCGGGACTGCGGTGGTTGAAGTCTGGGTTGGCGGCTCCAGCACCTGGTTTGTTTATGAAGCAGAATGGGAAATCAATCGTCCGGAAGGAGACAATACTATTGAGATTCCCGTGGCATTTTATGAGGAAGATGCGCAGTACGATGAAGAGAGCGGCGAATGGGTGAAAGCAGAAGCTTACGTGATGCCGATCTATGATATTCAATATCTGAGTGATTATGATTCTAATGTGCTGGATGTTTCCTGGAGCATTCAGGAGGATGGGACTGCGCTGTTTACCGTAACTGGTCTGGAAGAAGGCTGGTCGAACTTCGCATTTAACATCACGACAGGCTACTCCGCAGAGGACACCTGGGAAGAAGGCTATGAATGGATCACTGTCTCAGTCAACGGCAAGCTCGACGCAAATATAGATGCGGAAGAGTATACCGTAGAAAAGGAGTACGGAGATGAGGAATTCAGCCTGGTCGATGAAATTAATCTGAGTGCGGATTCGGATGCGGAAATCCAGTATACGATCCTGGAAGGTGAGGATGTAGTCGAGATTGATGAGGATGGGACGATTACGATTATTGGCGTCGGTACCGCGATCATCAAGGTATATGTTGAGGAGACGAATACTTACTCTTACGCAAAGGTAAATATTACCATTGATGTTGACAGGGCAGACGCTGTCATTACAGGTACGGATTCTTATGAAGTGACTTATGGCACGACGGCAGAGTTTTATCTGGATGATATCACAAATACTGGTGATGGGACACTTTCCTATGAGGTGACGAACGGTACGGCAGTGGTATCGGTGGATGAGAGCGGACTGGTGAAGGTTCTCGCAGCAGGTACGGCTGAAATTACGGTATCTGCTCCGGCGACAGAATTGTACAACGCGGCATCCTTTACCGTTGCTGTGATCGTAAATGAGGCTGAAACCGAGACGGAGACTGAGACTGAAACGGAAACCGAGAGTGAGACGGAGATCGAAACCGAGAGCGAGACGGAGATCGAAACCGAGAGCGAGACGGAGACGGGAACGGAGACCGAAATCGAAACAGAAACTGAAACGGAAACCGAAACCGAGAGCGAAACGGAAGGCGCAACGGAGACGGAGTCCGAAACAGAAACCGAGACGGTCGCCACAGAGTCTGAAACGACCGAGTCCGAGACGGAAGATTTGCAGATCATTACGACTGCGACGGACGACGAGTATACGATCGGCAAAGATACCAGTGCTGTGGTTAAATGCAGTGGTGAGCTTTCTGAGTTTGTCAGCGCAGCAGTGGATGGCGTGACGGTAGATCCTTCAAACTATACACTGACAGAAGGCTCCACGATCATTACCTTTACGCAGGATTATATGGATTCCCTTTCTGTAGGCGTACATACAGTGACGCTGACCTATACCGGAGACAGAACGGTAAGCGCGCTGCTGACAGTAAAGGAGCTGACAGGCGAATCAGAGAGTGAAACGGAAACAACCGCAACGGAATCAGAGAGCGAAACGGAAACAGCCGCTACAGAGTCAGAATCCGAGACCGAAACGACGGCTACAGAATCAGAATCTGAGACGGAAACGACGGCTACAGAGTCTGAGACTGAGACGACGGCAACGGCTACAGAGTCTGAGACTGAGACGGCAACGACGGCTACAGAGTCTGACACTGAGCCGCCGTCTACATCGTCTGCGACTAC